>JAZSBL010000045.1:0-84847 GCA_045602385.1 Eubacteriales bacterium
TTTTGTCTATATAAAATTCTTTTTATGATTGACAAGAGTATTAATATTTGATATAATTATATATTATAATGGGTGAGTATAGCCGGAAAGGAGAGACTGCGGTGAGAAAAGCGATATTGTGCGCGCCGTCAAGGATGTATTTTGAGCATCCGCGAGGCAGATTTTCGTATAGCTCTATGATCGACTATTTTGATAAGATCGGAATTGGGGCAATAGATATGTCATTTGAGGGCCTTGACTATTCCGACACCTCGCTTCGCAGCGTGCTTTATGCGGCGGCAAGGCGCGCAAGCGAGAAGAATATCTCAATGCCGCTCTGCCATCTGTCCTTCTACATGCCCGACCCTAAAAACAACGCGCTTATGGCAGAGTTCCAAAAAGAGCTTATGCGTGGCGTTGATATGGCAGCGCTTATGGGAATAGAGCGCGCGGTCACGCATCCGATAGCTATCTACTCAAAGGAGATAAGCTACGGTGATTGGGTGAGAGCGAACATGGCATTCCTTACTCCTGTTGTTGAGTACGCGAGAGAGAAGGGTGTGCGTATACTCATAGAGAATATGCCTGCCGACAAGGAGGCGCCCGATAACCACCTTTACGGCTCTTGCGCATTGAACGTATCGTCACTTGCAGACAAGCTCTCCTGCGGAGTCTGCTGGGATACGGGACATGCAAATATTTCGGGATATAAGCAATCGGAGCAGCTTGCAACAATTGGAGAGCGACTTGAGGCGATTCACATTCACGATAACGACGGCATCAAGGATTCGCACTTGCCCCCGTTTGACGGCAACGTTGATTGGGAAAGCGTGGCGCAAGGTCTGCGATGTTGCGAGAATCCGCTTATAGTTTCGGTTGAGGTCACGGCGTGGGCGCTTGACGGCGACTTGAAAACAAGAGAAAATTTTGGACAGCTTATTTTATCAAGAGCAAGGAGATTTATGAGCCTTGCCGATTTGATCTGATTTTGGAGTTATAGATATGTTACTTTACAATTCACTTACAAGAAAAAGAGAAGAATTCATACCGCGCGTAGAGGGCAAGGTAAGCATGTACACCTGCGGACCTACCGTTTATCACTTCGCGCACATCGGAAACCTCCGCACATACATCATGGAGGATACGCTTGAGAAGTATCTCGCGTATTCGGGGTATGAGGTCAACAGAGTAATGAATATCACCGACGTTGGCCACCTTTCAAGTGACGGTGATACGGGCGAGGATAAGATGCTCAAGGGAGCAAAGCGCGAAAAGAAGAGCGTGCTGGAAATAGCAAAGTTTTACACCGACGCATTTTTTGCCGATTGTGCAAAGCTCAATATCAAGATACCGAACACGGTTCAGCCTGCAACAGGCTGTATCGCGGAATTTATAGAGCTTGTGCAGGGACTCCTTGACAAGGGCTACGCATATGTAGCGGGCGGCAACGTTTACTTTGACACCTCAAAGCTTGACGAATACTACAAGTTCAACGACTTTACCGAGGAAGACCTCGAGGTCGGTGTGCGCGAGGGCGTTGAGGGCGACGAAAACAAGAAGAACAAGGCAGACTTCGTACTTTGGTTTACAAAGTCCAAGTTCGACGATCAGGAGCTCAAGTGGGATTCCCCCTGGGGCATCGGTTATCCCGGCTGGCACATTGAGTGCTCCGGAATCAGCATGAAGTATCTTGGCGAATACCTTGATATACACTGCGGAGGAATCGACAACCAGTTCCCCCACCACACAAACGAGATCGCGCAGAGCGAGGCATATCTTGGACATAAGTGGTGCAACTACTGGTTCCACGTATATCACCTCAACACAAATTCCGGCAAGATGTCAAAGTCGAGCGGGGAATTCCTGACCGTATCCCTGCTTGAGAGCAAGGGCTACGATCCGCTTGTTTACAGATACTTCTGCCTGCAGTCACACTACCGCAAGTCGCTTGTGTTCTCTTATGAGAATCTTGACAATGCGGCTATTGCGTACAATAAGCTTGTCGCAAGACTTGCACAGCTTGATCCGGGTGACGGCGAGCTTGACGAGGCTGCGTTTGCGGATGGCAAAAAGAGATTTACAGACGCTCTTGACAACGATCTTAACACTTCTTTGGCGATAACCGCGCTTTACGACGTGTTGAAGCTTAAGACCAACGGCAGAACAAAGCTTGCGCTTATCGACGATTTTGACCGAGTTCTCTCCATCAACCTTTGTGCTGCGGCAGAAAAGGCAAGAGCCGAGAAAAAGGCGGCAGAGGAGGCATCAAAGCCCAAGTATGATACAAGCGATCCCTTTATTGCAGAGATCCTCGACCTTATCGAAAAGAGAAAGCAGGCAAAGAAGGATAAAAACTTTGCAGAAGCGGACAGGATCCGTGAATATCTTGAGTCCCGCGGTGTAACCATAAAGGATACCCGCGAGGGAACTGAATTTAAGATAGGTTGAAAAGAATGTCAAAAATAAAGGAATTTTGTAAGAAGCACAGAGAGATACTTGCGTATCTGTTCTTCGGCGTTATCACTATGCTTGTTTCTTTTTGCGTGTTCTATGCGACGATATATGTGTCAAATCACTTTTTCGGCGCGCTTGAGAACGGCAAGGATAGTCCGAGGTATCTTGTATGGAATATCGTCGCTAACATTTTAAAGTGGTGCTCCGGAGTGCTTGTTGCCTTTTACACCAATAGAAAATGGGTATTCAAGGATGCGGACAGGAGCGTTAGCGCCGGCAAGCAGCTGCTTGTTTTTGCGGAAGGCAGGGTCATAACTCTCCTCATGGCAATGGTGCTTCAATATCTGCTTGAATTGCTGTTTGCGGTAATAATCGTCAATGACGTAACCGTTTTCGGTCTTACCTTCTCGGCAGAGATCATAGGAACAACCGCGGCGCTCTTTATCTATTCGGTAATAGAGGTTATAGCGAACTACTTTTTCAGCAAAATCTTTGTCTTTAAGAATAAAAAAACTTGACAAGGTATTTGAAATATATTAAAATTAATATATATAGATACCGTCATTAATCCGCCTTGGCGGACAGGAGAAAATTATGTTTAAGAGTATGACCGCCTTCGGCCGTGAGCGCGCCGATAAGAACGGTAAGGATATTACGGTTGAAATAAAGTCGGTAAACAACCGATATTTTGACTGCTCTGTAAAGCTGCCGCACGTATATGCGCCGCTTGAGCAGAGGGTAAAGCAAAGACTCTCGGAGAGAGGAATTTCGAGAGGTAAGGTGGACGTTGGAATCTTTGTCAACTTTGCCGAGGCTACCGATACCGAGATACTTGTAAACCGCGAGTACGCGGAGAGATATATTTCTGCTCTACGCAAGCTCAAAGAGGAGTTTTCGCTTGAGGGTGAGATAAGCGTTATGGAGGTCGCACGCGACCGCGAGGTCTTCTCCATTAAAAAGCCCGAGGGAGATATGGAGGCAGAGTGGGCCGATCTTTGCGAGGTGCTTGACGTTGCGATAGAGAGATTTATCGGCGCGCGCTCCGACGAGGGAGAGAGAATACAGAAGGATCTTTCCTCAAAGATAGAGCGCGTAAGAGAGATAGTTGAGAAGATAGAGGAGCTTTCGGGCGACGATATCGGCGGATACAAAAAACGCCTTGAGGAAAAGCTCCGCACCGCGCTTGCGGACAATAATATCACCATTGACGAGAGCCGTATACTTACCGAGTGCGCGATATACGCGGACCGTGCGGCGATCGACGAGGAGATAGTAAGACTCAAATCTCACTTTGCGGCATTCTACGGATACGCGGAGAAGAGCGAGCCTGTCGGAAGAAGCCTTGACTTCCTTTTGCAGGAAATGAACAGAGAAACCAACACCATCGGCTCCAAATGCTCAAATTCGGATATTGCACACCTTGTAGTTGAGGTTAAGACCGAGCTTGAGAAGATAAGAGAGCAGATACAGAACATAGAGTAAGCGGAGGGAAGACGATGAGATTTATCAACGTAGGGTATGGCAACATGGTGGCCGTAGACAGAATAATCACGCTTACAAGCCCGGAGTCGGCGCCTATAAAGAGAATGATACAGGATGCCAAGGAATCGGGTCGCGCAATTGACGTCTCTTGCGGAAGAAAGACCAGGGCGGTTATTATAACCGACTCTGACCACATAATCCTCTCGGCGCTTCAGACCGAGACCATAGCAAGCAGACTTGAGGTTGGCGGCACAGACGGAGCCGTTGACGGAATTTAATTCAGTAACAATAATTTTTCGGAATAATTTGTTTTAAGCATAAACAGGAGGAACCAAACATGCTTTATCCAACAATAGGAGAACTTACAAAGGGCGATTTCAACAGATACGAGCTTTCCTTGGCAACCGCAAGATGCGCGCGCTTGGTTACTGACGAATACGTCAAGCAGCGCGAGGAGGCAGAGAAGGCACAGACCGGCAACAAGGAGACAGATAAGCCCATCAATACGCTTATCAACAAGGAGCTCCGCGATGAAAAGGCGGTCAAAACTGCTATCCGTCGTATCCATGACGGAGAATACGTGATCGTGCGCCGCCCCGAAGGCTATTTTGAGAGCCTTAAGACGGAGGAAGAGGCCGTAGAGGAAGCTCCCATTGACTTCAAAAAGATGTTCAGCGAGCCCGACGAGGACGAGGAGAACTGAAGATAAAGCACTTTCGGCGCGGTCTGCATGTCAGACGGCGCCTAAGTCTCTATTATAGGTACTTATTTTTGCATGAGAGGAGGAGATAAAATGCGATTTGAGGAAAACCGCGATTTTGAATATGCGAAGCTGTATTTGCTTGACAATCCGTACAGTATAGACACGACCTACGACTATTTTATCCCCCACTCTATGCGCGGAGAGGTGGGCAAAGGGTCGTTTGTTTCGGTCCCCTTTGGACGATCCAATCGCAGACAAATGGCTATCGTGTGGGAGCTGACCCACGCGCCGGAATACAAGGATGCAAAGCCTATTGAGGCGGTGTGCCATGACCGCGCGCCACTTTCTGAGGAGATGATTGACCTCTGCGCCTATATGAAGGAGCAGGTTCTTTGTACCATTGGCGAGGCAGTTCGGTGCGCTATGCCCGCATCTGCTATCGGCAAGATGGCCGAGTTTTATTATCCGGTACCCTCCAAGGGTCCCGACACCTCGTCGGGATTTACCCCCGCAGATCTTTTTGTGTACGAATATATAGTTTCGTCGGGCGGAAAGACTCTGGATGCCATCAAGGCGAAATTCGGCGCGTCAACGGCAAGCGAGGCCTGCGATAAGCTTTATTCAAAAGGCTTTATCGGCAGGGAGATGCAGGTGTCGAGGACGGCATCGGATGCGTTTGAAAATTTCTATGCTTTGGCGGTCGAGAGACGGGAGGCGGAGAGTATTCTTGAGGGAAAAGCGGCGATAAAGCTTCGGTCGCAGATACATAAGGCGATAATAGGCGCGCTTCTCAAATCGGACGAGCCTTTGTCCGCGGACGAGCTTAAGCGAAATTGCTCGGCCGGAGCCGCGCAGCTCAAGGCGCTTATCGACAAGGGCCTGATTCGGGTCGAGAGCCGCAGGATCTGGCGCGACGGCGGTGTTATGCCGGAGGCCGAGCGCGAGATCAAGGAAATAAGATTGAATGACGAGCAGAGTGCGGCACGCGACGAGATAGTCGCGCAGATAAAGGCAAATAAGCCTGCGGCAACGCTTTTGTTCGGAGTTACCGGAAGCGGAAAGACCAGCGTTATCATAAGCGCGATCGATTCGGCGCTTGAAGAGGGTAAGGGAGTCATTATGCTCCTGCCCGAGATCGCGCTTACACCGCAAACGGTAAGAATATTCGGCGCGCGATATGGTGATAGAGTGGCACTGATCCATTCGGGACTTTCATCCGGAGAGCGATACGATTCTTATATGAGGATCAGATCGGGCGAGGCAGACCTTGTTGTCGGTACGCGCTCCGCGGTGTTTGCTCCGGTGAACAATCTCGGCTTAATAATCATTGACGAGGAGCATGAGAGCACCTATAAATCGGATACATCTCCGAAATATCACGCGAGAGATATTGCAAGATTCCGTTGTGCGCATAACGGCGCGGTAATGCTGCTCTCCTCGGCGACACCGTCGCTTGAGAGCTTTACAAAGGCAAAAGAGGGCAAATATAAGCTCGTCAAGCTCACCGAGCGCTATGGAACGGCAGAGCTTCCCGAGGTGAAAATATACGACATGCGAAACGAGCAAAGGCAAGGCAACACCTCACCTGTGGGCTTGCTTTTAAAGGAGCAGATGCTCGAGGTTGCGGACAGAGGAGAACAGTCTATACTTTTCCTGAATCGCCGCGGCTATAACACCTCGGTCAGCTGTCGCTCCTGTATGCAGACGCTCACCTGTCCGAATTGCTCGATCTCTCTTAATTATCACACCAAAAAGGGCAATTATGACGACGGATTTTTGTTCTGTCACTTCTGCGGCTTTAAATCCCGCGTTCCTGCGACCTGCCCGTCCTGCGGAGGCGAGCATCTGCAAAAGATCGGCTTTGGAACACAGAGGCTTGAACGCGAGATAGAGGGCTTTTTGACCGACAAGAAAATACTCCGTATGGACTCGGACACGACGGGCGCGAAGAACTCGCTTCCCGAACTGCTCTCAAAATTCAAGAGCGGAGAGGCAGACGTTTTGCTTGGCACACAGATGGTTACAAAGGGACACGATTTCCCGAACGTAACTCTTGTCGGAGTGCTTTTGGCGGACATGTCGATATATATGGACGATTACCACGCCAATGAGCGCACCTTTTCTATGCTGACCCAGGTGATCGGCAGAGCGGGACGTTCAGAGAAAAAGGGCGTTGCGATAATACAGACAAACAATCCCGATAACGATACGATAAAGCTCGCTTGCGCGCAGGATTACGAGGCGTTTTATGAATCCGAGATAAGACTTCGCCGTCTGCTCGTTTTCCCGCCTTATTGCGATATCGCGCTTATAAATATCTCCTGCGGTGATGAAAAGCAGGCGGTTATGAGCGCGGCGAGACTGCGCGAGGAAATAGACCGCCGTCTTTTAATGGACTATTCGGATGTCAAGCTCATGGTATTCGGTCCGTTTGAATCACCCGTATACAAGGCGGAGGGCAAATACCGCATGAGAATAGTGATAAAGTGCAAGCTCAACAAGCGAAGCCGTGAGTTTTTCTCGCAGCTGCTTGTGGATTTTGGCAGAAATAATAAGAGCCGCGCGGTGATATCGGTAAACTTCAATCCCACGTCGCTCTGATAAAGAAAGGAACACCTTAAAATGGCAAAATTAAAGATAGTTAAAATAGGTGACGAGGTGCTTAACACACCCTGCCGCCCCGTTGATAAAATAACACCCAGAACGCTCCAGCTTCTTGACGACATGGTGGAAACCATGCGCGATGCGAACGGAGTGGGACTTGCTGCTCCTCAGGTAGGCATTTTGCGCCGAATCGTTGTAATTGAGGTCAACGAGGGTGAGGTGCTTGAGCTTATCAACCCGAAAATAATCGCCTATGCGGGCGAGCAGGAGGGGCTTGAGGGTTGTCTTTCGCTCCCCGGTCAGTGGGGAATCGTTCGACGTCCCATGCACGTAACCGTACGCGCGCTCAACAGACACGGCGAGGAGGTCGAATACAGAGGAAGCGAGCTTTTGGCGCGTTGCTTCTGCCACGAGATAGATCACCTTGACGGAAAGCTCTACAATTCCTGTGCAGAAAGAATGCTGACAAAGGATGAGATAGAGGAAATGATGGATTAATGTCGGAGGCGAAAATGAAGGTTTTATTTATGGGCACACCGGATTTTGCGGTGCCCACGCTTAAGGCGATAATAGATGGCGGGTATGAGGTCGTCGGCGCAATCACACAGCCCGATAAGCCAAAGGGAAGAGGATATCAGCTGCTTCCCCCTCCCGTAAAGGTATACGCGCTTGAAAACGCAATTCCCGTATACCAGCCACAAACACTCAAGGGCGAGGAGTTTGCGTCCTTGCTCTCCGAGCTTGACCCTGAGGTCATCGTTGTCGTTGCGTACGGTAAGATATTGCCGGTGAACGTGCTTGAATACCCGAAATACGGCTGTGTTAACGTCCACGGCTCGCTTCTTCCCGAATACAGAGGCGCGGCTCCAATGCAGAGGGCGATAATTGACGGAAAGACTGAAACGGGAATCACCACCATGCTTATGGCGGCGGGTCTTGATACGGGAGATATGCTCCTTAAAGAGGTCGTAGCTATCGGCGAGAATGATAATTTTGAGGATATACACGACAGACTTGCATCTGTAGGAGCAAGTCTGCTTGTAAAAACGCTCCGCGGACTTGAGGAGGGAGAGATAACGCCCGAGGTGCAGGACGATTCCAAATCAACCTACGCCGCAAAGATAGAAAAGAGCGATTGCGCGCTTGATTTTTCGCTTGATGCCAAGGTGCTGCATGATAAGATACGCGGACTCTCCCCGATTCCGCTTACATTCACGCATACGCCCGACGGAAAGCTGCTTAAGGTAGCAAAGGCCAAGATTGCAGACGCGGAAAAGACACCTAAATGTCTACCCGGCACTGTAATTGAGGTCGGTGAGGATATCAAGGTTGCTTGCGGCAAGGGAGTGATCTCGCTTTTGACGGTTCTTCCCGAAGGCAAGGGAAGAATGAGCGCGGCGGATTTTGTGCGCGGCAGAAAAATCAATGTGGGAGATATTCTGTCTTAATTTTGTAAAAAGTTGACACGAGGCTTTTAGATCTTTTTGAGAAAAATAATAAAAAAGGTTTAAAGTGAGGACATATATATGTTTTTTGGATTGTTTTGGGGAGATTGGACTATTCTCATTCTGTTGCCCGCGATGATATTCGCATTCTGGGCGCAGTTCAAGGTTCAATCCACCTTTAAGAAATTTGATAGAGTTAATACGATGCGCGGAATGACCGGTGCGGACGCCGCACGACGTATTCTTGATATGAACGGACTTCACCACGTTAAGGTGGAGTATATACGAGGACATCTTAACGATCATTATGATCCTCGTACCAACGTAATTCGCCTCTCGGACGCTACTTACGGCAGCACAAGCGTTGCGGCGGTAGGAGTTGCCGCGCATGAGGCGGGACATGCGGTACAGCACGCGACGGGATATGCTCCTATAAGGCTCAGAAGCGCGATAATACCCGTAACCCGCTTTGGTTCTATGCTTGCAATGCCGCTCTTTATAGTGGGACTTTTGCTTGCGGGATATGCAACAACAGGCTCTGCTACGGGCGAGATGCTTATGCTTGGCGGAATAGCGCTCTTTTCATTGAGCACGCTTTTCCAGCTTGTTACTTTACCTGTTGAGTTCAACGCATCGTCAAGGGCGCTGAAAACTCTTGAGAATTCCGGAATGCTCTACGGGGATGAGGTCAGTGGCGCGAGAAGTGTTCTTTCCGCGGCGGCAATGACATACGTTGCGGCGCTTGCAACATCGCTTGCAACACTGCTCAGATTACTTTTGATAGCCACGGGCGCATCAAACAGAAGAAGATAATAATTTGTAACTGATCACAGTAAGAAAAGGAGACGGCAATATGGCTGACAATGCGAGAAGAGTGGCGCTAAAGGTGCTTCTTGATGCCGAGAAGAATAAGACCTATTCGAATATTGCCGTTGATAGGGCGCTTTCAAAAAGCGAGATTTCGGGGGCGGATCGCGGACTTGTCACCGCGCTTTGTATGGGAGTTACCGAGAGAAGACTGACGCTTGATGCGATAATATGCGCGCTCTCGGACAAGGGTAATGATACCGAGGCTGAAGCAAAGGTGCTGTTGCGGCTTGGAATCTATCAGCTTTTGTATCTTGATAGGATACCCGACCACGCGGCGGTAAATGAAACCGTTGAGCTTGCACCTAGAAGATTGCGCGGCTTTGTAAACGCGATATTGCGCGAGGTGCTGCGCCGCAGAGATAGCGGCAGACTTGATTCTCTTTTCCCGAAAAGAGAGGACGGCGAGGCAAAGCACCTCTCCTTAAAGCACTCGTTCCCTGTGGATGTGTGCGAGAAATTTTTGGAGCTTTACGGCTTTGATCGTACCGAGAGGATATTTGAAAAATTCAACTCCGCACCGCCCATGACACTCCGCATTAATACGTTAAAAATCACACCTGCCGAGTATTCGGCTCTGCTTGAGGGCGCGAATATCACATACCGACGCTCGGATAGACTTGAAAACGCCATTATCGTGGGCTCAACGTCTTATGAAGCGCTCCCGGGTGCTGCGGATGGATATTTCTTTATTCAGGACGAGGCATCGCAGATATGCGTTGAGGCATTGGGAGCCGAGCAGGGCGACGTTTTGATCGACGTTTGTTCGTGCCCCGGCTCAAAGTCCTTTGGAAGCGCGATAAGAATGGAAAACAAGGGGGAGATACATTCCTTCGATCTCCACAAAAGTAAGCTTTCACTTATTGAAAAGAATGCCGCAAGGCTGGGAATTGATATAATTACGGCAGAGGAGCGCGACGGCAGAAGCCCCGACGAAAACCTTTTCGGCAGAGCGGACAGGGTATTGTGTGACGTGCCCTGCTCAGGACTTGGAGTTATTGCCAAAAAGCCCGAGATAAGATACAAGGAGATAGCGGAGTTTGCGCGTCTGTCGGAGATTCAGTATAATATTCTCAAGGAGTCGGCAAAATACGTCAAGCCGGGCGGAATATTGGTCTACTCGACCTGCACGGTCTTGCCTGAGGAGAATTGCGATAACGTAAAGAAATTCTTGGCAGAAAACACCTGCTTTGAGGCGGTGGATTTTTATGCGGGCGGGCTTGAAAGCCGCGACGGAATGCTCTCGCTCACACCGGATGAGCATGGCACGGACGGATTTTTCGTTGCAAAAATGAAACGTAAGGAATAAAAAATGAAAAACATTTTATCATATACACCTGAAGAGCTGAAGGCTCTGATGGCAGAGATCGGCGAGCCTTCATATCGATCAGGGCAGATATTTTCCCAGCTACATAAGGGAATAGCTCTCTCGGAGATGACAAACGTCGGCAAAAAGACGCGGGATAAGCTTGAGGCGGTCGTCGATTGCTCGTTTCCCTCAATTAGACGCAAGCTTGTGTCGGCGATAGATGGAACGGTAAAGTATCTTTTTGAGCTTTCGGATAAAAACTGCATAGAGTCGGTCGTTATGAAATACGAGCACGGCTACACGATATGCATCTCCTCGCAGGTCGGCTGCAGAATGGGGTGCAAATTCTGCGCTTCAACTATCGCGGGCAAGGTCCGCGACCTTGAATCGGGCGAGCTTCTCGGCCAGATAATCGCAGCGCAGAGAGACCTCGGAATCCGCATTTCCAATGTGGTAATGATGGGAATCGGAGAGCCGCTTGACAACTTTGACAACGTGGTAAAATTCCTCAGGATAGTAAATCTCCCCGAGGGAATAAATATAGGATATAGGCACATTTCACTCTCAACCTGCGGCGTTGTGCCGAAGATATACGAGCTGGCGAGGCTTGATCTGCCAATAACGCTTTCAATATCTCTCCACGCGCCCGATGACGATACACGCTCGGCAATAATGCCTGTCAATAACGCATGGGGCGTCGGTGAGCTTCTTGATGCTTGCAGAGAGTATTACAAGGTGACGGGTAGAAGAATGTCCTTTGAGTATACACTCATATCGGGCAAAAACGATACGGCGGACAGCGCGGTTCATCTTGCAAACGTGCTGAACTCAAAGCTTCGCTCGCGCACTGAAACCATGCCGATACATGTAAACCTCATACCCGTAAACGAGGTGGAGGAGAGCGGATTTAAAAGCTCCGGACGCGATTCGGTCAGACGGTTTGCCGCAGAGCTTGAAAAGCGCGGCATACGCGCGACGGTGCGCCGCACGCTAGGCTCCGACATCAACGCATCCTGCGGTCAGCTTCGCCGCGAGGAGAGCGATAAATAAGGGAGACGCGTGCCTCCGGCGCATGCACAGACTCCGCCGCCGGCTACGCTAGTGCGGCGAGCTTTTTGCAAAAAGCTCGGCAAAAACCTTCATAAGAATTAATGGCTGTAGGTGGAGAGATATTGCTATACGGATACATATTTTAGGATATAAAATTGTGGAGTGTGGCAAATGAAACCAAAGCGAAACAAAACCGAAAAAGAAGAAAAAAGAATAACGCGCAGGTTGTTTTTGGCGGCTTTGGCATCCGGGCTTTTGTGTATTGGATTGCTGTTTGGAGTACTTGCTTATTTCTTTGCGCCAAGAAATAACGATACGTATATTTTGACCGTGCCAAGCTACGTTGGTAAAAACGAGGGCGAGATAAGGAGCGAATCAGACCTTGAAATAACCAGGGAATGGATATACTCAAGCACCGCGCCCAAGGGCAGAATAATCTCGCAGGAGCCATTTGGCGGAGCAAGACGCAAGCTTCGTGTGGGAGATAAATACGAGGTCAAGATATATGTCAGCCTTGGAGAGCAGACAGAGCGGATCCCCGACTTGTCGGGTGTCGGAGAGGCATCGGCAGTCGCTGCGCTCAGGACAATACGGGCAAAGGTCAGATGTGTTGCGATATATGATTCGGGAGAGGACGGCGTGGTGCTATACACAAGTCCTGCCGCAAACCGCAAGATAAAGGCGGGGGATACCGTAACAGTTTTCGTTGCAAGACAAAGGCCGATAGGCAGCGTAAGAGTTCCGAATTTTTGCGGCATGCCGCTTGCACAGGCTACCCGAATTGCGTTAGCATCGGGTCTTTATATTACGGGTAACGAATATGATGATCCCCAATCAATTGTAAATAAACAAAGCATTCCCGCAGACTCAATGGTAAAGCGCGGGAGCTATATAAGCTTCATTTCGGATGAGGCCTTAGAAGAAAGCATAAGAGAGTGGCCGCCCTCAATTGAGGAGGCCGATAAAGAAGATACATTTTTCAGAGAGGACACAGAATGACGGGAAGGATAGTAGAGGGAGTCGGAGGACTTTATACGGTGAGATGCGAGAGTGACGGCGAGATAAAGATGATCTCCTGCCGTGCCAAGGGCTCTTTCCGTCACGAGGGCATTACTCCGCTTGTGGGTGATAACGTAGCGGTAGATATCTCCGCGGGCGAGAAAAATGCCGTAATCAGTGAGATACTGGAGCGTAAGAATGCCCTGATAAGACCGCCAATGGCAAACCTCGATTGCGTATTCGTGGCGATGGCGGCGGCAAAGCCCGCGCCAATGCTCGACATGACGGACAAGCTTGTATCGATACTTGAACACAACGACATAGAGCCCGTTATAGTCGTAGAAAAGTGTGAGCTTGACAGAGAACGTGCAGAGGAGATCAAGACGGTCTACGAGAAGGCGGGATACCGCGCCTTTACGCTCTCTTGCGAAACGGGAGAGGGAATAGAGGAGATAGAGAGCTTCATCGCCACAAGGCGCGGAATTTTGGCCTTAGCGGGCGCATCTGGCGTTGGAAAGTCCACTCTCCTCAACAAGCTTTTCCCGACATTGTCGCTTGGGACGGGAAGCGTGAGCAGAAAGACAGAGCGCGGCAGACATACCACGCGTGCGGTCACGCTGCACAGAATAAGCGACGAGCTTTATTTTGCCGACACGCCGGGATTTTCAATGCTTGATTTTGAGAGATTTGATTTCTTTGATCTTGAGGATCTTCCTCTTTCCTTCCGTGAGATAAACGAGAGGATCGGCGAGTGCAAGTACACGAAATGCACTCACAGAAAAGAGGACGGATGCGCTATCGTCGAGGCGGTAAAGAGCGGAGATATAGCAAAGAGCAGACACGAAAGCTACGTGATGCTATACGAAATTTTGAAAAACAAACACAAATGGGATAAATAAATGAGAGCTTTTGTTTTTGGCGGAGGAGAGATATACTCCGAATACATAGAGGAAAGACCCGAGGCGGAGGATATAGTTATCTGTGCCGATTCGGGATATAAAAATGCCGTTAAGATGGGCATAAAGGTTGACGTTCTCGTCGGAGATTTTGATTCGCTTGGAGCCATTCCGGACGGAGTCGGCGAGGTCATTCAGGTGCCGGCAGAGAAGAATCAGACTGACACCCAGCTTGCGGTAGACATTGCGCTGGAGCGGGGCGCGGATGAGATAATAATCGTTGCAAGCACGTGTGGACGTTGCGATCACGCATTGTCGAGTCTGGCGATTCTGGAATATCTCCACGGAAAAAAGAAGATCGCATATATCGTCAACGGGCGAAACAGGGTTAGATTTGTGCGTGACAGCGGAGTTATACTCATCCGCAGTCAGTACAAATATTTCTCGGTAATAACGCTTGACGCGGTTGCCAAGGGAGTCAGCATCGACGGCGGAAAATATCCGCTTAAGAGGGCGAAGATTGAGAGGGGAGTGCAGTTTGCGGTTTCCAATGAAATAACCAAGAACGCCGCGCTTATCAACGTTAAAAAGGGCTCGGTATACGTTATCGAGTCAAGAGATATTTAATTGTCGAATAGTAGGACTTGAACATATAATAAGAGCAGACGAAAATAATTTAAGGAGGCTCTTTTGTATGAAGATAGTTTTGCTTCGCTCACCGGGATTTTTATCACCTATTCTGAGAAAAATATTCGGCATTAAAAAGGAAAAGAAGAGAAGATAAAAAAGGAGGGTGTAAGCACCCTTCTCGGAGATACATATGGAAAAGGAAATGAAATTTCTTCCCGTAAATAAAAAAGAGGTAGAGAAGCGCGGCTGGGATGCCGTGGATTTCGTATACGTGTCGGGAGATGCGTACGTAGACCACCCCACCTTTGGCGCGGCGATAATCTGCCGCGTGCTTGAGGACAAGGGCTTCAGAGTGGCATTCCTTCCTCAGCCCGACTATAAGTCCTGCGAGGATTTCAAGAGATTTGGACGTCCGCGACTCGGATTTTTGGTAAGCGCGGGTAATATAGACTCAATGGTGGCGCATTACACGGCCGCAAAGAGAAAGCGCACGTACGATTATTATTCGGCGGGCGGAAAATCCGGTAAGAGACCGGACCGCGCGTGTATAGTTTACTCTAACCGTATTCGCGAGGCGTACGGTGACGTGCCGATCATACTCGGTGGACTCGAGGCGTCATTGCGCCGCTTTGCCCATTATGACTATTGGGACGATAAGGTTCGCCGCTCGATCCTTGTGGATAGCCGCGCGGATATTTTGACCTACGGTATGGGTGAGAAGATTATCACACGTATTGCGGAGCTTCTTGACCGCGGAATACCGATCAAAAAGATACGTGACGTCAGAGGAACGGTTTATATGTGCGCCCCTGAGGATAAAATCAATTATCCCGTAGCCGCAACGTTTGATTATAACGAGCTTAAGACCGATAAAAGAAAATACGCCGAGGCGTTTGGCGTACAGTATAAGAATCAGGACTCGATAAACGGCCGCGCGATATGTGAGCTTTACGACGGAAAGATGCTTGTGCAGAATCCGCCGATGCCGCCGCTTGAGCGCGAGGAGCTTGACCACGTCTACTCCTTGCCGTATATGAGAAATTACCACCCGATGTATGAATCCGAGGGCGGAGTCCCCGCTATCGAGGAGGTAAAGTTCTCGATAACACACAACCGCGGTTGCTTTGGCGCGTGCAATTTCTGCGCGCTTGCGTTCCACCAGGGAAGAACAGTGCGCTCAAGAAGTGAGGCGAGCGTTCTGCGCGAGGCTGAGATAATCTCGAAAATGCCCGATTTCAAGGGGTACATACACGACGTCGGCGGTCCAACGGCGAACTTCCGTTATCCGTCCTGCGATAAGCAGCTGAAGGACGGTGTTTGCCCGAACCGCAAGTGCCTGGCACCCACGCCTTGTAAAAATTTAAAGGTAGACCATACAGAATATCTGAAGCTTATTGAGAAAATTGAGCAGATACCGAGAATCAAGAAGGTATTTATCCGTTCGGGAATAAGATTTGACTATCTTATGGCGGACAAGAACGACGCGTTCTTTAAAAAGCTTGTACGAGATAACGTGTCGGGTCAGCTCAAGGTCGCACCAGAGCATTGCTCATCCCCCGTGCTTCGTTGCATGGGCAAGCCCGATTTTGAGGTATATCAGGGATTCAGAAGAAAATTCTTTGAGATAACCAAAAACGTAGGCAAGGAGCAGTACCTTGTACCGTATCTTATGTCAAGCCATCCCGGCTCGACCTTGAATGACGCGATAGAGCTTGCACTCTGCCTGAAACGCGATAAATACGCGCCCGAGCAGGTGCAGGATTATTATCCCACCCCCGGAACGGCATCGACTGTCATGTATTATACAGGCATAAATCCGCTTGACATGAAGCCGGTATACGTCTGCACCGATTACCACGAAAAGCAGCTTCAAAGAGCGCTTTTGCAGTATAACAGGCCTGAAAACGCACCCCTTGTAAGAGAAGCGTTGATAAAAGCGGGCAGAGAGGATCTTATCGGCTTTGGCGAGGAGTGTCTTGTCCGTCCCGCGAAGGGTCAGGGTCAGGGCAACGGGATGCGCACATCGCCCCCTCAAGGTAAGACTGCACAAGGTAAGCCATCGGCGCAGAAAAACGGAGCAACCCGTAAGCCGGACGGCAAGAACGCGCCCCGTAGACAGGAAAAACCGTCAACTGCGACACAAAGACCTGCAAAGCCTACCTACAAAAAGGGCTGGGCAAAGCCGAAGGCAAAAAAGAAGAAGTAAAGAGAAAAGGCGAATGCGTTTGCATTCGCCTTTTATGTTGCTTTAGAGAATTATTCCTCGTCGTCGGTGATAGCGCCAAGCTCGCTGCCGCATGCGGGGCAGGTAAGCTCCTCGGAGTTTACGGACTCGTCAAAGCAAACGGTCTCGCCGCAGGAGGGGCAGATGATCTCGAAGTAGTCCTCGTCGTCGCAGAACTCGCAGCATCCGCAAAGCTCGCAATCGTCGCACTCTCCGTCGCACTCGTCCTCGTCATCCCAGTCATCATCGCAGTCACAGTCGCATTCGCAATCATCCATGTCAACAAGAACCTCCTCAACGTCGCCAAGATCCTCGTCAAGCTCCTCGCAGTAGTCTGCAAGCTCGCCGATATCGGACTCAATGTCCTCGATCTCAAGTGTGATTTCCTCGCAAAGCTCAATGAGAGCATTTATGATCTTTGCCTCGGGGGTGTCCTTTTTGTCAAGTCCCATACCCTCGCAGAGGCCCTTGATATAAGCTGTTCTTTCGGTAAGTGTCATTGTTTTATACCTCACTTTTTTATTTTTATGAGAAAACGGGATTGTGTATCTCCCATTGTTTCCGGGGGAAGGGCTGAGAGCATTTAGATGCAGAAGGCGCGATTTGGGTTTCGTAGGCGTACAAGGGTACGCCAGAGAGCCAAAGCGCGGCTAAAAAGCCACATTTTGAAGAAATCCGCCGAGGCTTCGGCGGAATTCAACCTTTTAATATGAAACACACTCAAATTCAGTAGGTTTCTATTGTTTGTTCTTGGTGTGGCTTTTGTTCTGCGCTAAATGAATCAGCACTTAAGCTCTGGAGAGGTACTCGCCTGTACGAGTATCTATCTTAAGCATATCGCCAACGTTGATGAAGAGCGGAACCTTGATTACCGCGCCTGTCTCAAGAGTTGCGGGCTTAAGAGTGTTGGTTGCCGTGTTGCCTGCAAAGCCGGGGTCTGTCTCTGTAACCTCAAGCTCTACGAAGATGGGGGGCTCAACGCCGAATACGTTGCCCTTGTAGGAAATGATCTTGCACATCATCTCTTCCTTAACGAACTTGAATGCATCGCCAAGCTTGTCCGCATTGAGGGGAAGCATGTCGAATGTCTCCATGTCCATGAAGTAGTAAAGATCACCATCGTTGTAGGAATACTGCATATCCTTTCTCTCGATGTATGCGTTCTCGTACTTATCTGTAGGGCTGAATGTCTTTTCAACAACAGCTCCGGAAATTACGTTCTTGAGCTTTGTACGAACGAAAGCTGCGCCCTTACCGGGTTTAACGTGCTGGAACTCGATAACCTGATATACGTTACCGTCCATTTCGAATGTAATACCGTTCTTAAAATCGCCGGCTACTACCATAGTGAAATACCTCCAAAAATATGTCGTATTGCCGCCTTTCGGCGCATAATTTTACAGTTCATTATATAATATTATTATATAATTTTCAAGAGGGGATAAATAGAAATTTGTAAATTTTCTGTGAAAAGCCCAAATCAAAGGGCATCGGATGCCAAAATATCGCCTTCAAGAGTCTTGATCTCAAGCTTGCCGCTGTCATATATCGCGTAGGAGCGAGGATTTCCGCCTTTTGGAATGCTTATTGATCCGGGGTTCAGACAGACCACGCCGCCGCGCCTTTCAATTGACAAAATGTGAGTGTGTCCGTAAAGGAAAAGCGAGCCGCAAGGCAAGTCGGGGAGCTTGTCAGGGTTGTATACGTGTCCGTGGGACAGGCATATATTTGTGCCGTTGTCCTCGTCGTATATCTCTGTCTTGTCGGCCATACAAGGGAAGGAGAGCACCATCTGATCCACCTCTGCCTCACAGTTTCCGCGCACGCAGACTATCTTGTCGGAGATCGCGTTAAGCATCTCTATAACTCGTTTGGGCGCATATCCCGAGGGAAGATCGTTTCGGGGGCCGTGGTAAAGCACGTCGCCGAGTATCAGTATTTTATCTGCGCCCTCGCGCTCGAAGGCGGAAAGCATCTTGGAGCAGCACTCCGCGTCGCCGTGTATGTCGGATACAATCAAAAATTTCATTTTATTCCTTTCTTTTTTTGGAGAATACTTTTGAAAAAAGTTTTCTCCAAACCTCTTTCAAAACCTTTTATAAGGGAGAAGAAGACAAAGCTTATTTTAAATGAGTAAGCGCTTTAAGTTGAGCTATATTTAAGTAAACACCTATTAAAAGTTTTTGGGAAGGGTTATAGGGAAAGCCCTTTTTCTAAAAAGGGTTTCCCTAACCGCGTTTTTATCTAACTTGTCCGTCACCCTCGATGAGGTACTTTTGTGTAGTGAGGGCGTAGAGTCCCATCGGTCCGCGTGCGTGGAGCTTTTGGGTAGAGATGCCTATCTCCGCGCCGAAGCCGAACTCACCGCCGTCTGTAAAGCGAGTCGAGGCGTTGACGTAGACCGCAGCGGCATCGACAAGGCTCTTGAAGCGTTCTGCTGATGCGCTGTCGCGCGTGATTATCGCCTCGCTGTGGCCTGTATTGTATTTGTTTATGTGCGCTATCGCCTCGTCAAGTGAGGACACGACCTTAACTGCCAGAATGTAGTCATCGTATTCGGTTTCAAAATCCACCTCGGTGGCGGGGGATATTTCGCTTAAAATTGAGCGTGTGGCATCGCAGCCACGAAGTTCAAGGGTATATTGCTCCGCTACGGCAGACGCAAATTTCGGGAGAAATTCAGCCGCTACAGACTCGTGAACGAGCATAGTTTCAATGGCGTTGCAGACCGCGGGGCGGGAGCATTTCGCGTTGATGGCGACCTTAACCGCCATATCAAGATCGGCGGACTCGTCGACGTAGAGGTGGCAGTTGCCCGCGCCGGTTTCGATAACCGGAACGCCCGCCTTCTCGACCACGGCCGAGATGAGCCGCTTGCTTCCGCGGGGAATCAGAACGTCAACGAGGCCGCGCGCCTGCATAAGAGCATCCGCACCCTCATATCCAAGCTCAGGGCCGACGAATCCGAGAATATCGGGGGATATTCCTGCATCTTCAATGCATGAGCGCATAATATTGACAAGACAAAGGTTGGTGTTCGCCGCCTCCTTGCCGCCGCGCAGGACCGTCGCGTTGCCTGTTTTGAGGCAGAGAGCCGCCGCGTCAACCGTGACGTTGGGGCGCGCCTCGTAAATTATCGCAATCACGCCTATCGGCACGCGCGAGCAAAAGATCTTAAGCCCGTTGGGCCTTGTAAAAAGCTCACCCGTGCCTACGGGGTCTTTTATACTCGTCAGAGCGCGCAGAGAATCGCAAATGCCGACAATGCGCGCCTCATTCAGCATAAGCCTGTCAAGCATGTGGTCGGGAACTCCGTTTTCTCGCGCGGATGCGAGATCGGCGAGATTGGCTTTTATTATTTTGTCTGTATTTTCCTTGAGCGCCGAGGCAATAGAGAGAAGCAGCGCATCCTTTTTCTCGGTCGATGCCGCCGCGAAATCGCGCGAGGCGTCCTTGGCGAGTCTGCATATTTCAAAAACTGCTTTTTTTGCGTCCATTTTTATCTCCAAATGGGAAATTAGTCCCTTACAAGTATCTTTTCTATTTCAAGAATGTAGAAGCGGTGGAAATCATCGGTTGGATAGTGTTTTATCTGCTCTTTGTCTATAAAGTGATCCTTTTTAATATCGTCCGCGTAAAGCTTTTTGCAAATCATCGCCACGCTTGATTTTTCAATGATCTTGACTTCGTCAACTTCTATGCAATCAAGACCGCACTCGGCGAGCTTATCGGTATCCTTGCCCGATTTTGTTCCGCACAGCTTCAGCGCGGTGCGATGCTCGTCGGGAAGCACGCAAAGGGCGAAGCGGTCAGCCGACTCGCACAGAGAGAACGTATATCTCTGCGGGCGGACGAAAACGGTAGCCACGGGCTTATTCCAAAGAATTCCCATACTGCCCCAGCTTGCAGTCATGGCATTTGCGCCTGACGCCTTTGAGTCGTCGGGTGTAGTTATAAGTAACCATTCCTTTCCAATAAGGCGGAACGGAGATCTTTCAAATTCATCGGGAGATATCACACGAAAGGGCATATATTTTCCTCCAAAACGATTTAGTTGACTAAATTATACCATATTGTCTCCTTTTTTTCAACAGTTATGATATAAAAAGTCATCTGTATATTTTATTCATTCTCCGTATAAATTGACAAAAGGGTCGGGGCAATGCCCGACCCTTAAAAATCATTCTGCGTCCTTGTATTCAATTGTGCAATTCTCTAAGAGACAATCGTCGACCTTGTCAAAGAGCATGTTTTGTCTGATCTGCTTTTCGCCAAGCTCGGCTACAAGAGATTCCTCTGTGTAGGTCACCGTGCTGCCGGAGCTTGCGTAATAGTCATTGTAGTATATTACCAGCGCCGCCAATCCCTCTTTGTATTCTTCGTCGGAAATGGATAGGCCCTCCTGCTTTGCTATGGTGTAGTAGATAAGATTGTTTCTGACCACTTCCTTTGCAAGGGATACAACCGCCGCACCGGGATCCGCTCCCTCTTCAAGACCCATGTAGAGGGAAACGAACTCATCGAGGTTGTTAAACGTATATCCGTAGTAGTAGGAATAGTACTGCATGTAGTATTCAAACTGGTCGAGGTACTGATAGTACCAATACTCAACTGACTGCTCGGGATACTCAATAACCGTAGCCTTTTCGATAAGCTGGCTCATGATAGCGGATACCGCTTCTTCCTCTGCGGCGTCCTTAGAAGCTGTTTCGAGCTTGGTTCTTACATCCTCGCGATATTCCTCGGTAGATCCGCTGAACTTAAGAGTTTCATGCACGTAGGTATCATTGAACTCCGGAATAGAATACTGAATAGTATACTCTACCCAAACGTGGAAGACTACGTCCTTACCCGCAAGATCAACGTGGCTGTAGTCTTCGGGGAAGGTCAGATTGATTTTGTGGGGATTTTCCTTGCTTGTCTGGCTGGGAATGAGGCCGATAAGAGCATCCTCAAATCCGGGTATGAATGAACCGGAGCCGATAACAAGCTCGTAAGAATATTTGTCGTCTGCGTTAGAGCCGCCCTCGAAAGCTACCCCGTCAAGATATCCCGTATAATAGATATATGCAGAATCGCCGTGGTTTATAGGGCGGTGAGTGAATATCTCGCCTTGTCCGGCGGGTTTTCTGTTTTCAAAGCATTTTCTCTCGATATACTGCTGTACTAAAGCGTCGTCGCCAAGTTCTGCTTTGACATTTGCCTTGTATTCATCTGCGGTGCCTTCGAATTTTAGAACATCCTTTACGAATTCACTGTTAAATTCGGGAATGACGTACTGTATTGTATATTCCACCCAAATATGGAATGCAACAGCCTTTCCCGCAAGAGAAGAATCTTCGTAATTTTCGGGGAAGTTCACGTTGACAATGAATGGGTTATCCTTGCCGGTACTTTCGGGTATGACACCGATCAAGGCATCCTCAACTCCGGGGAAGAACGCGCCGGAGCCGACAACCAGCTCATAAGGCGATTCGTCATCTGCGTTGGAGCCGCCCTCAAAGATTTCTCCGTTGATGTATCCCGTGTAGTAGATGAAAGCCGAGTCGCCGTACGCAATCGCGCGGTCGCGCAGGGAGCTTCCGGCATGAAGCTTCTGTCTGTTTTTAAAGCACTCATCATCGATGTACTTTTGAACAAGAGCGTCGTCTACGAGATATTCCGTGCTGAGCGTTACGGTAGTGTTCTTGTACAACTCAGGGGAAAGCGTGATATATTTAGATAGGTCTGCGCCAAGATAGTCAAAGTCCTCGGTTACCTTTTGGTTCTCGGATCCGGATTCGGTCTCGCTTGCGGTCTCCGATTCCTCCGGTTTTTTATTGCCCAGGAATAAGATCGCGATCGTAACCGCAGCCGCTAAAAGCAGGACCGACAGAATGATAACGAGCACCTTTAATTTATTATTCTTCATATTTTTTTATCCTTTCGGTTATTCCAAAATATATAATACTATTTAACGGACATAAAATCAAGTACATTTTGAAAACAAATTGCAAATGGCGGCATTATTCTTGACATTAAGATGCAAAAATGATACAATTTAGTGGTAAAAAGAGTAAATGGAGGGACGGTTATGCAATTTGGACTTAAAACAATAAAATATGATTGCATCGACTCTACCAATGCTGAAGCGAAGCGATACGCCGCGGAGAATGGCGAGGGAGAGCCGGTTTTGTTCCTTGCAAGAGAGCAAAGCGCGGGCAGAGGACGGCTTGGCAGAAGCTTCTATTCAAGACTTTTGGGCGGGATATATATGTCCTTGCTCTATTTTACCGATAGCGCGCTATCGGATGCGGTGAGCGTGACTACGGCCGCCGCAGTTTGTGTGGCGGAGGCTATAGAGAGCGTAACGGGCAAGACGGTGAAAATAAAATGGGTCAACGATATTTATGACGAGCGTGGCAAGGTCGCGGGAATTCTTGCGGAGACGTTATCGGTAGGGAACAAAATTGCGGTAATCGTTGGAATAGGAATAAACACCGGAGAAGAGGATTTTCCAAAGGAGCTTCACGGCGTTGCGGCGAGCATCGGGGAGATAAGCGAATCGGAAAGGGAAAACATCGTGCTTTCAATTGCGGAATCGCTGTTGAATCATGCCGAAAATCCATCAGACCGCGGATATATGAATGGCTACCGACAAAGGTTCATGCTTGATGGAGCCGAGGTCAACCTCTTACGGGCAGACGAGATAATAGCCCACGGCAGAGTTGAGGGCGTGACCGATGACGGCGGGCTTGTATTTTTGAGAGATGGAGAGAACAAGCCCGAGATCATCAGAACAGGCGAAGTCACTGTCAGAACGAAATAAAAATTGGGGACGTCAATGGACGTCCCCGTTTCTTTATTTTTTTAGTGCCGTGAGCATATCGGAGACGTTTATTATCTCCTTTCCGCTATTCAAGGCACGGTTTACCGTGTATGCAGTCCCTCCGCCGCTGTGTTCAAGATAGGCAACGCCTATGTCGCCAAGCTCAACCAAGCGGTTGTTTCTCTCGTGCAAGCATGTCGAGGTGTATGTGTTGGCGATATATTCAACACGGTCAGCCCTTGACAAAATGTCGTTGTATACTTCAATGTCATGAGCAGACCAGAATCTTGTCTGGTTTCTGCAGGGAAGTATCAGTTCAAGAGATACGGAAGGAAAGTTGTCCTTGAGGCGCAACACGGCAAGCGCCGCAAGCGTATCAAATCCCAGGGCGCCACCCGTATAAAATCTTGTAATGCCGGAATTCACCATGGTTTTCAGGAGGCAGTCGAGTACAAATGAAATGTCCGCGCCCACATTGCAGTCTATATCACGGTGTCCCGTAAAAAAAGCGGAGCGTATTTTCCCCACACCCTGTTGCGACATAATTATCCTCCTATAAGCTATTTATCGATCGGTTTAATACATTATAGCACATATGTTCTAAAATGTAAAGGGGTTTATCATGATTTTTTTAAAAAACAGCAACCGAGAAGAGAGAGCTACGATCCTATTCTCGGTTGCCGCAATTAGCTTTCAGGTATTGTTGACCGGTCATAGGACTATGGCCAGGACGATTCCGGCCACGGAAATTAAGGATCCTATAATCGTTAGGGCGGAGTACTTCTTTTTATACATAATAAAACCGATGAGCATAATGAAGATTATCGTAGTGCTTTCAATTGCATTGACAAGCACAATGTTTGCGTTTGTGATTGCCCATCCGGACAAGAGCATACCAAGGCCTACCACGATTGCTTGGGCAGAATATTTGGGGATTGAGATCTCCTTATAATTCAGCCTTGGGCGGAACACCGCCAAAAGGACAAGACCTGCGACTATCATGCTCAGGAATGCCATCGTTTCATTTGAAATAAGCCCTTTTTGTATGCTGCTCTTCAAAATAAACGGCTTGAAGGTTCTTGCCAGAACAGAAACTGTTTCAAGCCCAACTCCACGCATATCGGTGCGCTCTCCCTCTCCCTTGCTTTGGAAATTTATTGTCAGCACGGTACCGACCATAAAAACCGCTATACCGACAGTGCTCCAGAGAGAGAGCCTGTCAATTGCAAGAACAAAGGAGATTATCAAGGTAAAGATCACCTTGGATTTGGAGATTATCTCGATATGCAGAGGGTTGGATTTTTTAACAGCCAATTGATGCGAAAAAATATTTATAGACTCCAGCACGCCGTAAAGCAAAACGTAAGGCAAGCAACTCCAGTCCAGCTGCCAATTAAGTAGTGCGGCGATGAGCAGAACGGGAGTAACGAAAACAATTCTGTATATCGCGTGATTGGCGGCCGAGACGTTGCGCATCACGTTTTTATTTAAAAGCGTGTCAATAGCCTTGGATAGCGCGCAAAGCACGGCAAACAGAATACCAATTCCGAAATTCATTCTTCTTTTTCCTTTTTATTTTTGATATATTTGTTGTAAAGGAAGGATATGAGCGGGATTATGAGAAGCGAGAAGAGTGAAGGCCAGGATTCCTTGATCTTGGCAATAAGCGTGCTTACAAGCGGGACTCCGGAATCGCTGAGTGTGATTGCAAGATATACGCAAAGATATATGAACACCGCAGCCAGAGAAAGCAGAACGAAGAAAGATTTTTTGTATATTTTCATCGCTTTGTTTTGAGCGCGAAGCTCGCGGTTCTCGTTTTCTATGGTATCTATCTCAAGACGGGTCTTTTGGTATGTGTGGATCTGATTTTCAAAAGCGTGGTATTCGTGCGGGAAGTTACCGGTTTTAAAAATAATTTCGGTAAGATCGTCTATTGGGAACGAAACAACTGTTTCGAACTTGTAGAGAGTGCATACCGTCTGAAGCGCCTCTTCAAGGGGCATACGCTTGAGATTTATGCGACGGAGATAAAGGACCATGTCGAAGAGCAGCTCTCGAATGTGCTCCTTTTCTCTGCGATCCGACACTATACCGTACATATCGATCATGTATGATGCAACGATTGCGGTAACGTATGAATTGAAAAGCTCGCCACCCTCGCTGATGTTGTCCCTTACGTATTGGGCAAGACCGCAAAGCATGCGCTCCTCGCCGATCTCGACTGCAATTTTAAGGATCTTTATAAAATCGTATTCGGTTATATACTCAAAACGACTGTCGATAACGTCACGGATCACGTCAGAGCATGTGTCTGCGAGGTATTTGGGACGATTGGCTTCCGCAAGAGAGAGCGCGCTGTGTCGTTCAAGTATCTCTCTGACGGAGCTTACGTCCTTGTTTTTCTTTATGTAGCTGTATGCGGCGCGTGTAAGCTCGTCGCCGTGTCCGAGAAAATGATAAAACATCCAGTGCGCCTTACAGGTCGCTCCAAAGGTTTTGTCATATGAGCCGTCTTCCTTCAGGTGGGGGGCCATAAGCTCCAGAACGTGGGAGATCGCCTGCTTGTCATACTTGCCCGCAGTCATGCCCTCGTTTTCAAACTCCTTAAGCTTGTCCAATATCTCCACGGTTTTCATAAAGCTTCCCAAAATGAATCCGCTGGACAGATCCTCTTGTATCTTAAGCTCAAGCTTGGAGAACATCAGCGCCAGGCTCTTGTCGGTCGAGTGAACGGTAAACGAATCTGATTTTTCAAACCGCTTGTCGTTGATTTCTATAAGCTTTACGCCATATTTTTCAACGATGTCGGTTATTCTGGGGGGCAGTGATGCCATCAGATCCTGATTTACCAGGATCGTACTGTGTATGCCTAGTCGGGCGTTTTTTATAAGATCGTCAACGCTCTCATCGTCAACGGTATACTTTTTGTAATAAAATTTGTTGTTTTCAAGCGAGTTTAGGAAGTAGCTGAAGCCGAGAGTGTCGTTCGCCTCGCTCTGCAGTATCGCGAGAGAATGGTTATCGGACAGCAAATTTATAAGAATGTTATAAAGCAGCTTGATATGCTTTTGGTAGTCCAGAAGCAGAGAGGAGAAAATAATTTTACGGTTGTTATGCTTTGAGATTACCGAGTTGCCGAGGCTGTCGGTCATAATGGGGGACCACGTGCCCTCGGCAGAGCGCATCAAAAGCCAGTATTTACCTGAAACGGCAGTGTTTTTGTAGCATGTATCGATTACCTCGTCAACGCCAATCTTGTTGGGGAACGTAAAATACGCTTCAACGCTGCCCGCGCCGCATTGCAAGGATATATATTTTTCCGCATAGCTGCTTTCAAGGCGCAGGATCGAATCATCAATAAAGGGGAAGGGATTATCAATGCCTTTAAGGTTGTTTTGATGTAGCAAAAGGCATGCGCCGCCCTTGTCCAGATAAGCTCGGAACATGTCGGCAAAAGTGGGATCGGATACGTGCTGATAAATGTTTTTGTCATTAAATGCGTTGGTGGCGAAAATTACACAGTCTGTCTTGTCGGGGTCAAGAGAAGAGTTCAGTCGATCTATATTTTCTCTTGTAAAGCTGGTAAGCTCAAAGCCAAGATCGGAGAGATCCTTTCTAAGATCGGCGTATGAGTAATTTCGCATCTCGGAAATGTTTTGTACCAAAGCGAGCTTAAACATAAAAACCTCTGTCAATAAAAATTTCTTGAAACGCTGTTTATGCGGAAGCATGCCGCCTGTCGGCGGCGAATGTTATTGCTTGAGGGTCATCTCACCGTATGAGGGGAGAGGCCAGAGTGACGAGGGAACAAGCGACTCTGCGCTGTCCACGGCGCGGCGAAGCGAATTCATGAGCGGAATAACCTTTTCCTTGTATGCAAACGCAGAGAGCCTGAAATCAGGCTCTTTTTCCGCGGTGCTTGCGGCGCTTCTGAGCTTATCAGCGGTCTCGAATGCCTCTGTTGCCAGAATAGACAGGTCGGCAATTACGCGTCGCTCAAGGCCGGAATGGAGATTGGAGCCGAATATCGCCTGCTTGTCCTTTGCGGTGCGCGTAAGATCGCCTATATATGCCTCAATTGCGGGGATTATCTTCTTGTTTGTCATATCGACCATAGTCTTTGCCTCGATATCGATAATGTTGGAGTAGTTTTCAAACATTATCTCCTCGCGTGCGCGAAGCTCCACCTCGCTCATTACGCCAAGTGAGGTAAAGAGGGCGATATTCTTTTCTGCGGTAATAGAGGAGAGGGAATCGATCGAGGTCTTAAAGTTTAGCAAGCCGCGGCGCTCTGCCTCCTCGGGCCACTTTGATGAGTAGCCGTTACCGTTGAATATGATTCTCTTGTGTGCCTTGAGCGTATTCTTTATAAGCTTTTTGGCATCCTTTTCAATATTGTTTGTACCGTCAAGCTTGTCGGCAAAGTCCTTGAGTATCTTTGCTACCGCGGTGTTAAGCATAATGTTGGCAAGCGCGATGTTCTGCGACGAGCCTACCATTCTGAACTCAAACTTGTTGCCTGTGAATGCAAAGGGAGATGTTCTGTTACGGTCTGTGGAGTCGTAGCGGAAGGTGGGGACGCTGGGAACACCGAGGTCCATTGTGCGACGAGCCTTGTCGGTGTAGTCGGTCTCACCGATGATCGCCTCAACAAGCTCCTCAAGCTCATCGCCAAGGAATATCGAAACGATGGCAGGGGGCGCTTCGTCCGCGCCAAGACGGTGGTCGTTGCCGGCAGTAGCAACCGATACGCGGAGCAGATCCTGATAATCGTCAACCGCCTTGATTATAGCCGACATGAAAAGCAAAAACTGGGTGTTAGATGCGGGATTTTTACCTGCGGAGAGCAGATTCTTACCCGTGTCAGTGCCGATAGACCAGTTGTTGTGCTTACCAGAGCCGTTGATGCCGGCGTAGGGCTTCTCGTGCAGGAGCGCAACAAGACCGTGACGCTCTGCCACTCTCTTGATCATTTCCATGACGATAAGGTTCTGGTCTACCGCTACGTTTGTTGTAACGTATACGGGGGCAAGCTCGTGCTGAGAGGGGGCAACCTCGTTATGCTTGGTCTTAGATGTGATACCAAGCTTCCAAAGCTCCTCGTCAAGCTCGTGCATAAAGTCGGATATTTTCGTCTTGAGGGGGCCGTAGTAGTGGTCCTCAAGCTGCTGTGTCTTAGGTGCGGGATTGCCAAAAAGGGTTCTTCCCGTGTAGAGGAGATCGTCGCGGCGATCGTAGTACTCCTTGTTGATAAGGAAATATTCCTGCTCTGCGCCTACCGATGTGGATACGCGCGTTGCGGTATTGTCACCGAAGAGCGCGAGAATACGGAGCGCGTGCTCACTGAGGGCGTCCATGGAGCGGAGCAAGGGTGTCTTTGTATCAAGAGCATCACCCGTGTATGAGCAGAACACCGTAGGGATATAAAGTGTTTTATCCTTTATAAAGGCATAGGAAGAGGGGTCCCAAGCCGTATATCCGCGCGCGTTACAGGTTTCGCGGAGACCGCCGGAGGGGAACGACGAGGCGTCGGATTCTCCCTTGATAAGCTCCTTGCCGGAAAACTCCATAACCACCTTGTCGCCACCTATCGGGGAGATAAAGGAGTCGTGCTTTTCGGCCGTAACGCTGGTTAATGGCTGGAACCAGTGGGTATAGTGGGTTGCGCCCTTTTCAACCGCCCAATCCTTCATCGCGTTTGCGACTACGTTGGCAATTGAAACGTCGATCGTTTTTCCTGTCTGAATGGTGTATGTAAGGGACTTGTATACGTCCTTGGGGAGTCTTTGACGCATGACGGCGTCGTTAAAAACCATACAACCAAAGATTTCGGGAATATTAGACATGATATACCGCCTTTCCATTAAAAAGAAACATTCTCGCATTATATACTGATTATATATCGAAAACGTTTACTTGTCAAGGGAAAAGCGACTTTTTATTCGATTATTATCACCGTTATCGAAATATCGTCGCGGGGTTTATTGTCGGGGGTGTTTTTTCTGGCAAGCATAAGCAGCTTGTCGCGCAGCAGCTCGCACTCGGATTCAGGGCGCGATGAGGCGCTCTCTCTTTTACTCATATACTCGCACAAAAATTCAACAAGCCAAGGGCAATCCTCGCAGTCCGGGCAGCATCCGTCCGACATCATGATGATTATATCGCCCCGCTTGGTATCGAATTTACTTATTTTTGTATCGGCATCCTTGAGTATTCCGATAGGCATGGTTCGCGAATAGACCTTGAATACGGTCGAACCGCGTGCGATATAGGTTGGCGCGGCACCGCTTTTCAGAAATGATGCTGTTCCGCTTATCAGATCAAGCTCGCAAAGGTCAACCGTTGCAGAGCATTCGCCTCCGCGGCCCATATTTTCGTTTCGCAAGACATTGTTCAGCATTTTTACGGTAATATCTGCACGGTTGCCCGCCAAGAGCATTTTTTCAATAAACATGGAGCAGACGCCGGAAACAAATGCCGCCTCCTCTCCACTTCCCATTCCGTCGCTTATCAGGGAGTAGAAATAGGAGGAGCTTGTCACAAAGCTGTTAGAGGTGTCTCCGCATACCTCGTCCGAGGTGTCGCTTTTTTTGAAGGGATCAACGTAAAGATCGTCTGCAAGGAGCACGGGCTCGCAGCACTCGTTCTCTGCGGGGATATTGCCTTTAGCGCATCTTGCGCGGAAAAGAGGCTTTGAGGACAGGCGCATGACTCCGCCGTCACGCCCCGCCTCAAATGAGGGCTCACCTAAGGATGCGCCGACTATCTCGCTTATCCGCTGGCGCAGGGAATCGGCACGCTTGGCGCTTATCTTTTCAGCAGAGGGGATCCCCTTTATTATTATATTTTTGCATCGCTTTCCCCATACAACGACACCCGCGGTCCTGAATCCTTCGTCAAACAGAACCTCGCATATCTTTTCTGCGGATTTAGGGTCTGCTTCATATTCTTCGCTGTCGTTCTCAAGCGCATCGCGCAGTATTTCGTTTATATCATCGTAGCTTGATGCGAAAAATGAAAGATTTCCGTCCTTGATAATGTTTTCGGTGGCAGTTTCAAGAGATCTGTTTGCACCCTCGATAAGACGATCGTACATTGTACAGCGCGAGAGGAATTTTTTATCCAGATCATCCTTTGCCACCGTCCCCTTTTTGTGAAGCGCGACCGTCATTCTGGTGACGGTGTCAAGAGTGGAGGGGTATTCGGAGCCGTAGCAAAGCTCACGTCCGCGGCAGTCGCGGCATACAGAATCAAACGTTGCCTCGCAAATTCTTTGAAGCCCGAGTGCATCGGGTCTGCGGCGCTTGTCGGAAAGCTTGTAAAAGGTTTCGGAAAGTGTTGAGAAAACCTCGGAAAGGGCAGAGATACGCTCCCTGACTGCAAGGTTCTTGTTCTTTTCGGTGACCGCCTCGGCGAAATATACTCCACCCGCCATCATGGCGCGGTTGAAGGGAGCGCACATCATTTCGCGGTACTTGTCGACTATCATATACACGGGGATAGCCAGAAGCATTGGTGGAAGAACTCCGACAAGACCGTCTGTTCCTCCTATGTAGTAGCACCAGACAACCACTGCGGCGCATACAAGCGCGAGTCCGGCACCTCTCCTTACGGCGGAAACAAGAAAGAAAAGAATTGCAGATAAAGTCAGAAGCGGCATATATATAGGGTCAAGAACAAGCCCGAACAGTATTGCTGCAACGCCGCCCTGTAAAAGTCCGTATGCAGAGGTGGCGCAGAGCGTAAGGAGCATTGCAACGAAGGGTGACATCGGCATGCCGATAACCGTCATGCCGCGGGCAACGAATACCGCCAACATACCGATAGAGGCAAGCGAGAGGGCGCGGTGATATTTGAACAAGCCTCCCACATCTCCAAAGAAACCGGCAAGCAACAGACAGAGAAAAGGACATGCGGCGGTCAAAAACAGCGTGCCCCATAGTGCGTAAAAGGAAAAATCCTGTCCTATAAGCAAAAACAGACCGCCAAGCAGACCGCAGGCTGCCGCGGCAAGCGCGCGCATCGATAGCTTTTCGTCAAACAATCGAGGTGTCGCATTTGCCGTTGAATCGCCCGTATCCTCCACCGGTATGGCCCTTTCGGGCAGATCGGGAGCATATTTAATGATCGCCGTTTCGTTTGAAACGGATATGCTTGAAGAATCTGCAAGCGCCATGGGTATGTATGTCAGCAGGATTCGCAAAAGAGGAGTTGCAACAGCGGCAAAAATAAAGGATTGGGGAAGCCCTCCTGTAAGCGCAAGAATCACTAATCCTACCGATATTGGGAGCATTTTTCGCCTTGATGAGCATAAAAGTACGATGCAAAGGGGATATGTAGAGAAAAGCAGCTTTGCGCCGCCGAGCAAAAATGATATTGTGGCGCAAAGCGCGAAGTCCACGCAAAATCGCAATCTGGCACGGACCTCAACCTCGTCTTTATCGCGCAGCTTGTCCGCGATGGATTTAAACAACGGTCTTTTTTTGTCAACTTTATTTTTATCTGTGTTTTTGTCGGTATTCTGCATTTTGATATGTCCTTCTTCTTTGTAAAATGGTAAAAAATCGCTTTAAGTACATTATAATACGCTCTCAACGCGGAATTTGTCACAATAAAGAGACGTCAAAAAATTTTGAGAAAAATCTTTGCGGACCTTGACAACAGCGTGTGCTTTTGCTATAATCAAGTCAGAGGATAATACAGATAATACAGATTTCGAAAGGAGGGGGTGAGCCGATGCGCACAAGATTTACAGGGAAACAGGACATCTACCTTGAAATAGCCGAGCGATATAAGGAATATATTAAGCTTGGTGTTATTAAAAGGGGAGAGAAGCTACCAAGCGTTCGTACTCTTGCGGGGGAGCTTGGAGTAAATCCGAATACGGTGGCAAAGGCATATTCTGTTCTTGAGGAGGATGGCTTGGTCAAATCCCTGCCTAAGAAGGGTGCGTTTGTAACCTATGGAGGGGATTCAAAATCAGAGTCCGATCAAAAAAACATTATTATCGCCCTGAAGGACATGGGTGTACCAAAGGAAAGCATTTTAAAATGGATAGAGGAGGTGTATACAGACAATGATTGAGATCAAGGGACTTTCGTATAAAATCGGCGATAAGCAGATACTGAAGGATGTCGATTTGAAGCTTTGTGAGGGCAGTGTCATGGGACTTGTCGGCGTCAACGGCGCCGGAAAGACCACGCTTTTAAGGCTCATTTCCGGGGTATACATTGCAGAGAAAGGTGATATACTGATCGATGGTTTAAGTGTTGAGGATGAGCGCGCGAGAAAAGCTCTGTTCTTTCTCCCTGATGATCCGTATTACACGGCGCATACGACCGGCAATAGTCTTTTCGAGCTGTACAGGACTTTTTACCCGAATATAAGACGCGATGTGTTCCTGTCACATATGCAAGCCTTCAATCTGGACGAGAAAAAGCCGATACACAACTTCTCCAAGGGGATGAAAAGACAGCTTTTTGTGGCGCTTGCACTTGCGGTAGGACCTAAATATCTTTTACTTGACGAGGCATTTGACGGACTTGATCCTTTAGCTCGTCTTTCCTTTAAAAATGCTATCAACCAAGCCGTTGAGGAGGAGGGAATGAGTGTTATTATTTCAAGCCATTCCCTGCGTGAGCTTGAGGATTTCTGCGATTCCTATGCTCTTATAGACAGGATGACAGTAACCTCATCGGGTGATATTGCCGAGAAGATGAATAGCTTTTGTAAATTTCAGCTTGCGTTTACCGAGGAGTTCGAGGAAGATATATTTGATGGGTTTCCTTATGTTTCTCTTGAAAAGAGCGGCAGATTTGTCCGCATAGTTTTAAGAGGAGATGCCAAGGAAATGCTCTCCGCGCTTGAAAATTTAAATCCCGTGATAGTTGAAGAGATGCCCATGGATTTTGAGGAGTTGTTCATTCACGAGGTAGAGAAGGGGGGGCAGAAAAATGACCGCCTTTAAGAGATATTTTGTTTACAGACTAAAGCAAGGTAGCTTAAGAACCCTGGTTTTTACCGTGCTGTCGGTGATGATATGCATGAGCATAACAAACAGCTATATTGCGCCGGAGCTTGACATACACAAGTCAACGGGTATAGAGATGCTGGCAACTGCACTTGGTGTGTTTTGTTGTCTGATACCTATGCTTGAGCTGTCGGGATTTAAAAACAGAAGGAATCTTGATACCCTATATTTCTTCCCGATCAAAAGAGAGAGGATGGCGCTTGTCCATTACCTTTCGGGGGCGTGTCAGGTGTTTATCATTTATACCTTCACCTTCACTGCGGTTTTGCTTACGTTGGCAATAAAGACCAGCTGCTTCAGTCTTGTATACATGCCGCTTTATTACGTTTGCTCGTTAGCGGCGGGAATGGTGCTTTATTCTATCGTCTGTCTTATTTTCAGTGAGGCGAACAGTGTAACGGATGGCGTAGTGTTTGTTGCGCTGTGGTTCTTTGCGATTTATGTGGTAATGTTCTGCTTCAGATCTTACGTCCTTCGTCCGTTCCTGGTTGGTACGGATGTGTGGATAGAGACATCATCCCTGTCGGCGTGGTGGCCGTTATACGCACCGCTGAACAATCTAACGGTCATCTTCCAGAATCTGATAGAGACCAACCAGCAGGACCTGCCATACGATTATACCGCCGTCTACGCCGAGGAATATATGTCACGTGCATATATGTTTGCGGTATGGGGGCTGACGGGAATCCTTGCCACCGTTGGATTTTTCACAAGATTCAAGCACAAGGACGCGCATATGGCGGGCGATGTGTCTAATTCAATATTCGGATATAAGCTTTTGATACCTGTTTACGGCTACGCGCTTTTGCTTATGTACAGTGACCTTGATATAATGACAATATTGATATTTGCCATGATGTTGATAGGTTACTTCATCTATCGCAGAGGATTCAAGATAAAGAAGAAAGACATTATCTTCATCTTATGCGGGATTATACCCGTGATACTGTCTGCCGTCCTAAACAATCTTGAAAACACAACTATATTTTAAACAAAAAGAAATCGGCTCGGACCTGTGTCCGAGCCGATTGTGTTTTACTTGCTGTTTTTTGAGTTCTTTGCACTACTCATCTGCGTGTGGGCCCTGTTGGGTACTGCGGGGGAAGGAGTTTGCTCTCCTGTCGCCTTGGTCTGCGCATTATTCTGTGCGCCTGTCTTTTTGCAATTCTGTGCCTGATTTTTCTTTGATTCCTTCATTATCTTTTATCCTTTCGCGGCAGGTTGCCGTTAGTTGGATTTTTGACAGAAAGGAGCGGATTTATTCAGCGGACCTGAACTCTTCAAGCGCGGCCTGACCCGCGGGGGTGACCGGCCGTATCCACTTGCCCGATATCCAATAGAATATCAGAACGATAGATTTCGGCAGATCCTCACAAATATACATAATGGCGTAAACCGCAAGGAAGGGAAGGTGCAGCACATTCGCCGCGATAAAGGTCACGGGAACAGAGAAACACCAAAGCGCGAATATCTCGATAAGCATTCCGAACTTGGTATCTCCTCCCGGGCGGAAGATTCCAACTATCGTAATGTATGGAATGTTACGGATTATTATCCAGACTCCGTATATGACCAGGATCCACTCTGCGGTTTCTATGGTGTACTGTGAAATGTTGGAACCAAGGTTGAATATCGAAACAAGAGGCTGGCGGAGCAGAATTATCGCGCCGCCGACGATTATCGAAATGACGGGGAAGATTGCCATAAAGCGCTTGGAGTCGCGTATTCCCTCGCGTATCTCACCTGCGCCTATCGACTTGCCGACAAGCACGCAGCAGGCGTTGCAAACTCCGAGAAAGAAGCAGAATGAGAAGTTTTCAAAGGTGCGCACGATGGTGATAGCGCCGTATTCCTCGAATCCCATATTTGCAAATATGATATTGTAGGTCACGGTTGCGGCTCCCCACATCGTCTCGTTTATAATGACGGGTGTAGTCTTGCGGAAGAACTCTGAAAGCTCGCGTCTGCTAAACGAGAATATATCCCCTATCTTGGCGTAGAGAATGTTTTTCATTGCGATTGACAGGGTGATTATAAGCACGGGGCCTATCCAGGCAGAGATCACGGTCGCGATAGCCGCACCCTTGACCCCAAGTCCTGCGGTGAAGATAAGAATGTAATTGAGTATCGCGTTAAAACCTGCGCTGATGCCCGAAACTATCATCGGGAGCTTCGGATGCTCCGCAGAGCGGAGAACCGAGCCCAAGACGTTGGTAAGAGCGATCGCGGGGTAGGAAAGGGCTGCATATCTGAGATAGAGCGATCCCTCTGCAACGACACGCGGGTCTTGGTTGAAGATATAGATTATCTTTTCGGGGATAAGCGTGCCGAGAAGGGTGAACGCAAGCGCGATTATAAGTCCCGAGCTTACTGCAATTCCCGTTGTGCGGTGTATACCTCCGCGGTTTCCGTTGCCCCAATATTGAGATACGAATACCGATGCGCCCGAGCAGATGCCGAACAGCACCATATTATAAAGCCAGGTTATCTGACCTGCCATACCGGTCGCGGAGAGCTGAATATCTCCAAGCTGGCTTACCATAAGCGTGTCGATAAGCGAGAAGGAGGATGTCAGCATATTCTGCAGCATTATCGGTATCGCAAGCGATAGGGTCACTTGCCAGAAGGCTCGGTTTTTAAGATCAAGCGGTAGCCTTTTGCGGTTAATGTTTGTCTTTTGCATTATTTTTCCTTAAAAAGCAGTCCTCGCAAAGCGCGAAGACTGCTTTGGTGTTTATGGTTTAAATTTCTTCTTGTGCGGGAAGCTTGCCCTTCTGCTTTGCTATCTGCAAGGTGTAAAGCTTGTAGTAGCTGCCCTTGTGGCGAAGCAGCTCTTGGTGGTTGCCCTGCTCGACGATCTCGCCGTGTGAAAGCACGATAATGTTGTCGGCATGCTGAATGGTGGAAAGTCGGTGTGCTACCATGAGCATGGTTCCTATGTTCATCATCTTTTCAAGCGAATCCTGAATAAGCACTTCGGTTTCCGTGTCTATATTTGCGGTTGCCTCGTCGAGGATCATGACCGCGGGCTTATGGATTATCGTTCTTGCAAAGCTTATCAGCTGTCGCTGGCCCGCGGAGAAATTATTACCTCTCTCGCGCACGACCTCGTCAAGTCCGGATTCAAGCCTTGATATAAATTTGTCTGCATTTACGTACCTGCATGCCTCCATTACCTCATCGTCACTGACGTCATCAAGACCCAAGGTTATATTGGAGCGGATAGTTCCGGAGAACAGAAATACGTCCTGTAGCATCTGACCGAAATGGCGGCGGAGCGAAGAGATCTTTATCTTCTTGATATTTATGCCATCGATAAGTATTTCGCCCTTTTGTATGTCGTAGTTTCGGCAGATAAGTGAGAGAATGGTCGTCTTTCCGGAGCCCGTAGAGCCCACGAACGCGACTGTGTCGCCCGCATTTACCTTAAAGGAAACGTCCTTTAATACCCACTCGCCTTCAATGTAGGAGAACCACACGTTTTTGAATTCGATCTCGCCCTTGACCTCGTCAAGCTCGATCGCGTCTGGCTCGTCCACCACCTCGGGTACAATGTCAAATATCTTGTATATTTTTTCGCTGGAAGCAAAGGTGGCCTGTAGGCGATTGAATTGCTCTGCAAGGTTTTGTATGGGGTTAAAGAACTTCGAAATGTAGAGATAGAAGGAAACCACGGTTCCAACATCGATCATCTGACCGAGGAATACGGTTCCCTTGATATATCCGCGCGCTCCGAGATAGAAAAGACAAAGCACGGAGGAGATATATAGCATGTAGACCATAGGTCGGAAGATTCCGAATACAAATATCTGTCCGAACTTCGCACGGCTGAGCTTTTGGTTTTTCGTTTCGAATTCGTCTCTCTTTCGCTCCTCACGGTTGAATATCTGAATGATCTTCATGCCCGAAAGGTTTTCAGACAGGAAGATATTGATATCGGTGGTTCCGTCCTTCACCTTGCGGTGCGAGCGACGCGCGAATTTGCGGAAGATGATAGTGAATATCAGAATGAAGGGAACAAAGCAGAGTATCATCAAGGTCAGCATGTAGTTGAGCATAAGCATCGCTGCCAGTACTCCAAGCACGATAAATGCATTCTTGACGAGGTTTACCATTATGTTGGTAAAGGTTATTGAAATAGCGTTTGTATCGTTTGTAACGCGTGTAACAAGGGTTCCTACGGGGATCTTGTTAAGCTGGTCGTGAGAAAGACTTTCGATATGCGCGAAAAGGTCCTCACGAATATTGGACACTATTCTTTGTCCTGTTCTCTGGAGGATCAATGCCTGAGCATAGGAGCTGACAAGCGAAACCAGAAGAATGGACACATAGATTATTATAGTCTTGAAAAGGTAGGAAAGCTCAAAACCGCTCTCACCGCCAACTGTGTTTGTAAGATCACCTAGGATAATGGGGGAGATTATTTCGTGCGCGATAGAGAATATCATCAGGACAAGCACAAAAACAAATCGGCCCGCATAAGGCTTTGCATATTTAAGAAGTCTTCTGATTATCTCGGAGTCCTTCATGTTTCGGTCAAAGCCGATGGCTTCCTTTTTGTCCTTCATAAAGATGTAGGCCAGAATGAATATAGTGGCAAAAAGGGATATAATAGAGCCTACTATCAAAAGGGGATAAAACTCATGCATCAGTCCTGTCCTCCTTCTTATCCTCTACCGCCTCGTCCAGCTTCTGGAGATCGACCATGTTCTTGTATTCTTCACAGGATGCAACAAGCTCCTCGTGTCTGCCAACCGCAACTATGCGACCGTTGTCGATAAAGATTATCTTGTCCATATCCTCAATAGTGCTTATGCGGTGAGCGATAAGAATAGTGGTCTTGCCGCCTCTCATCTTGGAAAGGTTTTCAAGTATTGCCTTCTCGGTCTTTACGTCAACGGCGGATACCGAGTCGTCAAGAATGAGAATAGGCGCGTTCTTCATAAGAGCGCGGGCAATAGAGATTCTTTGCTTCTGGCCTCCCGAAACGGTAACACCGCGCTCACCAAGCACGCTTTGGTACTGAAGAGGGAAGTCGATTATGTTGTCGTGAACGTCTGCCATTTTTGCGGCGTATTCGATCTCATCGTGACCACCGCCGTCGGTTGCAAACGCAATATTGTTTTCGATTGTATCAGAGAAAAGGAAGTTGTCCTGGGGAACGTACGCCGCCGCGGCGCGTACGCTCTTTATCGGAATGCGGTTCACGTCACGTCCGTCGATGAACAGTGTTCCGTCGGGAACGTTGTATGTGCGCAATATAAGGTCGACCACGGTAGTTTTTCCGCTTCCCGTTCGTCCGATAATACCAACGTTTTCGCCCGCGTTTATTTTAAATGAAACATCACTTAATACCTCAACGTCGCCGTCGGGATATGTAAATGAAAGGTTCTTGAACTCAATGTCGCCCTTGATTTCATCCATCTCCTCAACGTCGCGGTCAAAGACGTCGGGGGTAGCGTCAAGAAGCTCGGAGATGCGGACAAGGGACGCCTTGCCCTGCGCGTGCATACCGATAAGCTCACTTATCGCCATTACAGGCCAGATTATAGAGTTGAAGTATCCGATAAATTCTACCAGCTTGCCCGCGTCAAAAACGCCCGCATATACCAGATATCCACCGTAACCGATAATAACGCATATTACCGACTCGATAAAGAGTGTCAGAGAAACGTGCAAAAGCATTGAAAGCTTTGTGTACTCAACGTTGGTGTCCTCGTTTTCGCGGCTGAGCTTTCTGAATCTCGCAAGCTCCTTTGCCTCCTTGACGAAAGCCTTGATCACCGCAACGCCGGCAAAGCTCTCCTGCGAGAAATCCGAGAGGGCAGAAAATGCCGCCTGTCGCTTGTCCCATTTTTTCTCCATGTACCGTCCAACGATAAGGGAGGCGGCTACAAGAAATACCATTGGGATAAGGCAGAGCAGTGTCAGTATCGGGTTCATCTTCGCCATCTTGCCAATTGCGAGAACGCCAAGCAACAGCGCGTCGAAGAACATCATTATTCCCCAACCGAAGCATTCTTGGACGGTATCGAGGTCGTTGGTAAAGAAGGACATCATATTTCCGACCTTGTTTACCTGGTAATACTGCTGGGAGAGGTCCTTGCAGCGGTCAAACATTTTGCTGCGCAGATCGGTCTCACCCTTGATGCCGGCGCCGAAGAAGCATATACGCCACAAGAATCTGCCTATGACCATCGCCACGATAACGTAGATCATGGGCAGGCAGATATTGTCAAGCAAAAAGTTCATATCAAAGGCAACGCCGTCCACGTATCCGGTATCGATTCCGTTTATTACCATGCGATAGAGCTCGGGAATTACGAGCTGCATATAGTCAACCAAAACAAGGGAAAGAATACCCAACAAAAGCATGGGAGCGTAGCGCAGGTAGTATTTATTGATGTGTTTTCCAAATATCAAAAAATCACCCCCCCAAAAAAACATATACTAAAAGTGATTTTATCATAGGGGGCGAAAAATGTCAATAGATTTAGTATAATAATACTAAATATACTATCCGGAAGAGAGATCTCCCCCGAAAAATCGGGGGAGATCATATATTTATTTTATTTGTTCAGCAAATGCCTTCTTCAGCTCTTTAGAGAGTGTTTGCATGGTATCCGCGCTTATCTTAACGGCCTTGCGGTCGTATGTGACAAAGCCGTTTACCTCGTCCTCAACATCGGAGACCTGTGTGAAGACGGCGGCGCAGAGTCCGTGTGTGGCTATCATTGGAATGACCTCGTCGCGATAGAGCGCGCATATCGCCTTTTCATAATCCTCACGGTTGTTTATAATGCGATAGCCGTAGGTCTTGTCGAGATTGAAGGCGTGTCCGTCTATTTTGTAGGAGTATCCGCCGAACTCGGATAAGCAGAATGGCCTTTCGGGATTGACCTTAACCTTCACGCTCTGGAGCCTTCTGAAATAGATGTGCTCGCTCACCATGTCACTGTCCTTTTCAAAGAACCAGCCCGAGGTTGCATCATATATTCTTGTCGGGTCCTCGGCTTTGAGCATCTCATAGTATTTGTCTGCGTCAAACTGCCCCCAGCCCTCATTGAATATCGTGTAGTAAACCACACAGGGGTGGTTATACAGAAGTCCTATTGTTTCCTTTGAGTCACGCTCGAATGCCTCGCGGCGACGCGCGCTTGCCTTGTGGGATATACCCCTCTTGATTCCTGCGGTGGGAAGGGCGGTATCCACAAGGAAGCTGTAATCTCCGCTGTTCACCATATCCTGGAATACCAGCACGCCAAGCTTGTCGCAGAAATAGTAGAAGAGCTCGTGTTCTATCTTGATATGCTTGCGGAGCATGTTAAATCCAAGCTCCTTTGTCAGCTTGACGTCATAAAGCAGACCGTCGGGCGATGCGGGTGTGTAAATACCGTCGGGGTAGTAGCCTTGGTCAAGCATGCCGTGGCAGAAATAGGGCTCGCCATTAAGCGCGATATATGAAAATTCGCCATTTTGGACTACCGAAACGGTGCGGAGCGCGAAATAGGATTTTACGGTGTCAATTTTGTCGGTAAGCGTGAAATCATAGAGATAAGGGCTTTCGGGAGACCAAAGATTTATGTTTTCGGGCCTGATCTCGACGGAATCTCCCTCAAAGCTGACCTCGCGGAGCTTTTCTCCGTCCTTAAAGGTTATCGTTTTGTTTTTGTCTCCGCCATCAACCTCAATTTTCACACTGTCAAGAGAGGGGGTAATTTTAAGTGACTTGATATAATTTTCGGGCACTGCCTCAAGCCATACCTGCTTCCAAAGACCGCTTATGGGCGTGTACCACATGCCGCCGCGGTCTCGGCGTTGCTTTCCCCATGCAAGATCGTGGTCAAGTGTATCCTTTATCCAAACGGCAATGCTGTTTTTGCCCGCACGGACTTCATTTGTAATATCAAACTCAAAGGGAAGATAGCCGCCAACGTGCGCGCCTACGCGCTTGCCGTTTATTTCGACTACCGCCTCCTGATCTGCCGCTCCGAAGTGGAGAAGCACGCGCTTGCCATTCATTTCATCAGGTAGAGTGAAGCTCCTGCGATATACGAAAAACTCATTGTCACGCGGAGTTTTTTCAATTCCCGAAATACGGGATTCGGGAGGATAGGGAACGGTGATACTGCCAAGCGACGTCTCACCGCAAGGGCATGAGGCTGAAAGCTCCCACTCGCCGCAAAGCGACAAATACGAGTCGCGGCGCATCTGGGGACGGGGATATTCGTCCCAGGTCATGCTCTGGCTTTCTTTGCTTTCAAAAGGAGTTTCAAGCCTGCAAAGACGAGGCTCCTTATTTAAAAAATTCTTCTTTGACATGCTCTGATTTAACCTTCTTCGATGGAGTTTTCAGCCTTGGTGGGGCAGGGCTTGCGGGTCTTTGTAAAGATAATGAGCGCAATTGCAAGAACGATTATCGGAACAAGCGCCGCCGCAAAAATGTTAGCGTTGGGTACAAAGGATTCGGTTCCGTCGCTGTTGACTATCTTTTCGGCATTTGCAAGAACAAGACCGCCGATAAACGGTCCTACGATACCGGGAACAAGCACTTGTGAGAAGATTCGCACGCCTTGAAGCATTCCGGACTTACCCTTGGGTGTCAGGTCGCGTATCTTTGCGCCGAATACCGCCATGCCCGCAAGGTATCCGCTCATCATCAAAAGCGAGCCGATAAATACAGGCGCGGTTGTTCTTGTGAGATAAAGAATAACGTATCCCGCGATAAGCCAGATGATGGAGAACGCGCCCGAGAATGAAAATCCCTTCTTGTCGTACACTCTGCCCCAAAGCGCGGTCACCGCGCTTGCGACAATGATTGCGGGAGCCATGATAAGCACGTAGTCCGCCATGCCGAGAGATACCTCGTAATATATGATGAGGTAGGGCATGAATATCTGGATAGAGATGTTGAAAATTATGAAAAGAATGAGATATACGTAAAACTCGGGATTTGCCTTGACCGTAGAGGGTCGGAATCCGTATATAAGATTCTTGAAATAGCCGCTCTCGCTCTTGTGAATATTCTTTTCCTCGATAATGAAGATACCGAGAATACCGATCACCACGGTTGCGATACCGATTATCGTAAATATAGCGGTCCAGGACTCGCTCTTGTCAAGGTCGAAGGCCATAAATCCGCCGAATACCGCCAAAATTGCAACAAGAGGCATCATCGCGTTGATTCCTTCTGCCGCGCCGCGGTTAGATGAGTCGGTGCTGTCGGTCAGCCACGCGTTGTATGCCGCGTCGTTTGCCGACGAGCCGAAAAATGTCATCACGCAGTCAAGCACGATGGTGAGAGTAACACCGATCGCCGCCACACTCGTAGCCGCGGGGAAAAGCGCCGCCAGAGTGTCCTTTTTCAGAAAGGCAAAGCCGATTATGGAAATACCCCATAAAATATAGCCCGCCGAAATAAATATCTTGCGCTTACCTATTCTGTCTGCAAGTGCGCCGATAAAGAGGGTAGTGAGAGTAGCTGCGACCGCGCTTGCGCCAACCATAAACGAAATGTCGTCTGCGGAGGCATTGAACATCTTGTACATAAAGACGTTGAGATACATATTCTCAACGACCCACGCGATCTGACCCATAAGCCCGAACAGAACGAGCGAAAGCCAGAATTTTTTAGAAAGCGGTGTTTTTGTTTTCATCTTTTTCTCCAATTTACACGTTATTTGTTGAATTCTGAAGAGATGTCATCAAGGAGGTCGCGGATGGGTAGCTTCTGCGGGCAAGCAGCCTCGCATGCGCCGCATCTTAGGCACGCGTCGGGACTTGCGCCCTCCTCGCACGCCTTTTTGTAGAGCATGCCGGAGCGCCAGAGGTTGAGCTTGGTTTTTGCATTTTTAGCGGCAAATACCGTGGGGATCTGTATTGAAAGAGGACATCTTTCAACGCAGTATTTGCAGTCGGTGCAAGAGATAAGGGGTTGCGCGTGTACTATTTCAACGACCTTGTCGATTGCTTCAAGCTCGCGCTCGTCAAGAGGCTTGAAATCCTGCATGTAGGATATATTATCATCGACCATCTCCATGCTTCCCATACCGGAAAGCACCATTTCAACGCCCTCAAATCCCGCTGCGAAGCGAATGGCGTAGCTTGCCTGCGAGCCGCCACCGAGAGAATCAAGGATAGATGCCGCATCTGCGGGGAGATTTACAAGACTGCCGCCCTTAACGGGCTCCATGATGATGACCGGCTTTCCGTGCTTGCGGCAGACCTCGTAGCAAAGTCTTGACTGAACGCCATCATCCTCGTAGTCTATGTAGTTGAACTGTATTTGTACCGCCTCGATTTCGGGGTAGGTATTAAGGATGTTATCAAGCACCTCCGCCGTATCGTGGAATGAGATGCCGAGATGGCGGATCTTGCCTTCTTTTTTTAGCTCAAGAGCCGTTTCATATGCGCGGCAAGCCTTATATTGCTCAAAATTGTTTCTGTTCTGCGCGTGCATAAGATAGAAGTCAAAGTAATCAACGCCGCATGCCTCAAGCTGACTTGCAAAAAGCGGACGAATGTCCTCCTCGGCAGCAAAATGGTTGCCCGAGAGCTTGTTTGTAAGCAGGTATGCGTCACGAGGATAGCGGGAGGTGAGCGACGCCTTGAGCGCAGTCTCGCTCTTACCGCCCAGATAGCCGTGCGCGGTATCAAAATAATTAAATCCTGCGGCGATAAAGGCGTCTACCATCTTGTCAAACTCTGCAATATCAACCTCGCCATCAACCATGGGAAGGCGCATGCATCCAAATCCAAACTTCTTCTTTATTTCGGGAAAGGGTCTCATAATTTCTCTCCTCTCATAATTTCCGTTTATTTTACAACGCCGTAGCCGCCGGCGTATTTGCTGACCTCACTCACGGCAACAAAAAGCTTGTTGTCACATTCAGCCCGAAGCTCGCGGAGAACACGGGGCGCATCCTTGCGGGGAAGAACGATAAAGATCATATTCATCTTGTCCTTGGATCCGTGGCCCTCAAGCACCGTGTAGCCCATATTGCGGTCGCCGAGATATGTTGTTATCTTGGCAGTTGACTCGTCGTTTGCTATTATCTCAAGGTTAGATGTGCCCAATGCTATCTTTCCTTCGATAGTAGAGCCAAGGAAAAGGCCTGTGGCGTATCCCGCGCAATAGAAAAGGAGGAGAAGAGGGTTGTCACCGAGTGTTCCGATGATCGTGGATATCACCAATCCCCATATCGTGCATTCGATGAATCCAAGCCCCGCGGCCTTCAGCCGCTGTCCCTTAACCATCATACAGGTCTTAAGCGATTGAATAGTTATCTCAACTATTTTTGCCACGCACACCAAAAGGCATACGAGAATAGGACTGATTTCTTTTACTGCGTTTAAAAATTCCGACATTTTCATTCTCCTGACAAATATACTGTAAAATAATTATAGCATGTTTTCGCCGTTTTGTAAACTAATATCTTGGGGGAACATTTTGGATATTGACAAGTACGCACTTTTGCTATAAAATATGAAGTGTAAGAAATAAAATAATTAAGTAGGTATTGATGTGAAGCAATATAACGTAACGGGTATGAGCTGTGCCGCATGCAGCGCAAGGGTGGAGAGAGCGGTATCTCTGCTTGACGGTGTAAGCTCCTGCTCGGTAAATCTTTTGACTAATTCTATGAGTGTAGACGGAAGCGCCACTGACGAGGAGATAATCGCCGCGGTAGTCAGGGCAGGATATGGGGCAAGCGTCAAGGGCACGGTAGGCGCTCAAATGACGGGCGGAGAAGATGCCTTGAATGATAAAGAGACCCCAAGGCTGCTTGCAAGGCTCTTCGGCTCTCTTGCGCTTCTTGCGATCTTGATGTATCTCTCAATGGGATACACGATGTGGGGATTGCCACTCCCATCGCTTCTGGTAGAATATCCGATAATGATCGGAATCGAGCAAATGGTGCTTGCACTTGCGGTCATGATAATCAACCGGGATTTTTTTATAAGCGGATTTAAGGGAGTAATATGCGGCGCGCCCAATATGGACACGCTTGTATCATTGGGCTCTTTGGCGTCCTTTGGATATAGCGCAGCAATGCTTGTAGCAATGTCGGGGGCGGCAGATCAGCACGCCTATCTGCACGATCTTTATTTTGAGTCGGCAGCGATGATACTTGCCCTTATCACGCTCGGCAAGATGCTTGAGTCGCGCGCGAAGGGAAGAACCACTAACGCGCTCAAGAGCCTTATGAGCCTGGCACCCGACACCGCCACCGTGATTTTTGGCGGCGAGGAGATAGAGGTTCCGATTGGCGAGGTGAATATTGGAGATATATTCGTTGTAAGACCCGGTGAGAGTATTCCGGTTGACGGAATCGTGATAGATGGACATAGCGCCGTCAATGAATCCGCACTCAGCGGAGAAAGCCTTCCGATAGACAAATCAGAGGGGGATCAGGTAAGTGCCGCAACGATAAATACGTCGGGATACATGAAATGCCGCGCCACAAGAGTCGGCGAGGATACAACACTCTCGCAAATAATAAAAATGGTAAGTGATGCCGCGGCGACAAAGGCACCTATAGCCAAGATAGCGGACAAGGTTTCGGGTGTGTTTGTGCCCGTGGTGATCGGAATTGCCGCAGTTACCTTTGCAATTTGGAGTTACTTGGGCGCAGAGCCGGGATTTGCACTGTCCCGCGCGGTATCTGTGCTTGTCATAAGCTGTCCGTGTGCCTTGGGACTGGCCACACCGGTGGCAATAATGGTCGGAAACGGAAAGGGCGCGAAGAACGGAATCCTGTTTAAGACAGCCGCCTCGCTTGAGATGGTGGGCAGAATTGAAACCGTCGTGCTTGATAAGACCGGAACTATTACCAAGGGAGAGCCGGAGATAACCGATATGATCGGCGACGCAATGCTTTTGCCGATAGCGTACAGTATCGAGATCAAAAGTGAGCATCCCCTGGCACGCGCAATCGTCAGCCGCGCAGAAAAAGAGGGCATTATCCCCTTTGAATGTAAGGACTTTGAGACCTTTGCGGGTGGCGGAGTTGCCGCTACGATAGATGGCCGAGTCGTTTGCGGAGGAAATTCGGATTTCGTATCGAAATATGCCGAGATCCCCGCAGATATGTATACGAAGGCAGAGGAGATCGGAGGCAGAGGAAAAACAGTAATGTTCTTTGCGGCAGACGAGAAATTTCTCGGAATGATCGCCGTTGCAGACACAATAAAGGATGATAGCAGGCAGGCGGTAGAGGAGCTTTACGGCATGGGACTCCGTGTTGTCATGCTTACGGGAGACAACGAGATGACCGCGCGCAAGATCGCGGACGAGGCGGGGATCGACGAGGTGGTTTCAAACGTCAAGCCCGACGGCAAGGAAGAAGCTGTAAGGAAATTGCAAAAGAGAGGCCGCGTCGCTATGGTCGGTGACGGAATAAACGACGCCCCCTCACTAAAGCGAGCCGACGTGGGAATAGCGATAGGCGCGGGCACCGACGTTGCGATAGATGCAGCGGACGTAGTGCTTGTTAACAGTAATCTTTCAGACGTCGCCGCGGCTGTGCGTCTGGGCAGAGCGACATTGCGCATAATCAAAGAAAATTTGTTCTGGGCGTTTGCTTATAATACGATATGTATTCCGATCGCAGCTGGAGCCTTCGTTTGGGCGGGACTTACACTCAATCCGATGATAGGCGCCGGAGCTATGAGTCTTTCAAGCTTTTGCGTTGTCATGAATGCATTAAGGCTGAATCTTTGCGACGTACATTCAGCCAAAAGAGACAAAAAGATAAAACCGAAGAAAACGAAAGGGAAGAAGACTATGAGAAAGATAATCAAGATAGAGGGAATGATGTGCCCCCATTGCTCAGGCAGAGTGAAAAACGCGATTGAAGCGATAGAGGGAGTAGCAGAGGCAGACGTAAGCCACGAGCGTGGCGATGCGATAGTAACGCTTTCCCGCAAGGTTGCAAACGAAACGCTTGTAAATACAGTGACCGAAGCGGGATATAAGGTCCTTGGTGTATCCGAGGAGTGATTGATCCCCGCAAAAAAGCAAAAAAGGATTGAAATAACGATGAAAAACACAAAACGACTAATATCGGCCGCTTGCGTATTGCTTTGCTTATTATTCTCGCTTTGCTCGTGTGACATTGTGTCGCGTATCGGCGAAGTTGTCGGAATATCGGATTTTGAGAAAACCGATGCGAGTGAGCAGGCTGACAGCGTAGTGGGAGCGATGATCAACGAACAAGGCGAGCTTATCCTTATATACGGTGATGGCAGAAGACAAAATGTCGGCGTGGTCGCGACAGGAGAAAAAGGACAAGACGGCGAAGACGGAGAGGACGGAGCTGACGGAGAACAAGGTCCTCGAGGCGAGGACGGCAGAGACGGAATCGACGGAGCTGACGGCGAGCTTATAATATCCACAGATAACAGCAGTATAGCCGCTGCCAGTGCCAAGGGACTCAGAAGCTCGGTAAGCATCTACTGCACCTTTAATTCATCCGCAAAGCAGGATGCCTATTATTCCGCGGGTTCGGGAGTAATATATCAGCTTGACAGAGCGGAGGGCGATGCCTTCATTATTACTAACTATCACGTGGTCTACGATGCTGCAAGCAGTGCCGAAAACGGAATAAGCGAGGATATAAGAGTATATCTTTACGGCTCACAGATCGAGGATAAGGCGATAAGCGCCACCTACGTCGGAGGATCGCTCTATTATGATATAGCGGTTCTTCGAATTGAAGACAGTGAGGTTCTGCGCCAATCAAGTGCGATTGCGGTCGACGTCGCAAATTCCGATGAGGTCGCGGTAGGAAAGAACGCGATAGCTATCGGTAATCCCCAGGGAGAGGGAATATCTGCCTCGCTTGGTGTTGTAAGCGTTGATTCCGAGTATATAGATATGACGGGAGCAGACGATAAGACAGCGGTTACCTTCCGTGTTATGAGAGTTGACACCGCGGTGAATTCGGGCAATAGCGGAGGCGGACTTTTTGATGACGAGGGCAATTTGATAGGCATCGTCAACGCTAAGATCATCGACGATAAAGTAGAGAATATCGGCTATGCCATTCCGTCAAACGTGGCTGTCGCGGTAGCGGATAACATTATATACTATTGCCACGGTACAGAGGAAGAGAACGTGCAAAGGGCGCTGCTTGGAATCACCATTATCGTTTCGGATTCAAGGGCGGTTTATGACGGAGAAACCGGATACGTCACAATTGAGCAGACTATTTCGGTCCAAGAGGTCAGCTCAGGCTCGCTTGCCGAGGGGCTTCTGGCGGAGGGCGACATTCTGGTCGAGGCTTCTCTGAACGGCAGAACGCTAAGCGTTACACGGCAGCATACCGTTATAGATATGATGCTTGATGCAAGGGTCGGAGATACGGTAACCTACGTAATCTTGCGCGACGGCGAAGAGCTGACTGTCAATATGACAATAACAGAGGATTGTATTACAGAGTATTAAAAAAAGGCGAGCAGATGCTCGCCTTTTTGTGTTTATTATAAGTCCTTTTGTATTACAAGGGAGTGAATAAGTGCGACAAGGAACAGGTAGGTCCCGTATATCCACCACTTGATAAAATATCTGCCCTTGTTATTTGCTATAAAAGCGGGGATGAGGCCGATAAGAAGACCAATTATTGTGACCGGAGCAAGAATGCCGACGACCACCTGAATGAAAAGGAATATGCCAAGCAGAAGATATCGTCCCGCTCCGCTCAGAAAGTCGGAAGCACCACTGATAAAATCCGCATCGTGATTAGTTTTTTCGGGAAGCTCCTGGGAGAGAACGTGAATCGGCTTTTCCTTTGGCTCTTGCATTGGCACGTTGGCTCTCACTCCGTTGATCTCCGCAATTACTCTCTGTTTGAAAATAGCATAGTCGTTCAACGTTGCCTTGTTTTTCTCTTGGTAAAAATCAGCGTCTATATCGGGGGTGTCCTGATTTACAAGTATTTGTGCGCTGTCGCGGAGTGCTTCAATCTTCATCTGGATCTTATTAAGATTGTCAAGTACGGCGTTCGTGTCCGCGTTTTCCACGAGATTGATAATCTCAAGGTTGGCATTAAAGTTGAACGCCATATAGTCCTGCCAGGGAATGAAAACAAGGGGAAATTCGCTTATGCCCTCGCCATCGTGGTAGAGAAGGGTTGCTTGTACGGGACTGCGCCCGAGGGATTTGAGCGAGGGCGCCGATCCTATTCCGAGACCTGCGGGACTGACGCCTAAGATGGGGGCGCGTGAATTGACCACCTCCGAATTGCCACCGTTGAATGAAAACCCCGCAAGATTTTCAATAGGGCAAACAAGCTGTACGGCGGAGCCATAATAGAAGCCTATCGCCTTTTTCACCTCATCGTAGAAAAACGCGGAGGTTCTGCGGTTGCTGACAAATAAAATTTCGGTAGCTCCCGCCGCCTTCATACCTTCCTCGGCGGCTTTTTTTCTGCGTGCAAAGTACGCATCCGACATGTCGGTCTTTCTTTTTCTTTCGGGCAGGTAACCGCGGTCTATTGAGGGCTGATTGCCAAGCATCTTTTCGCCCAAGCGGAACACGCTGCGATAGGCGGGCTTTTTTGCGGTGCTGCCGATTTTTTCCTTATCATTATATTCGTCTATCTCGTCGTTAAGAAGATAATCGAAGGATACGTTGAATAGCCTTGAGAGGGTTTTCAGCTTATCTATTTCGGGGGATGCAATACCCGATTCCCATTTATATACGGCTTGGCGGGTAACTCCCAGCTCTCCCGCAAGCTCATCCTGAGAGAGGCCGTTCTTTTTTCGCAGTGTAAAAATCTTTTCTGCAAGTGTCATTGTTAAAGCTCCTTTGTTTCATTGAAATAATTATACCATTACCGGCATAAAAAAACAAGTAACCACAGGTTATAAATGTGTTAACCTGTGGTTGCAAATGAACTTTTGACCGTATTCACTTAATGCTACACCGTATAAACTCGCTGTTCCACAGAGCGTACGTATACCTGAAGCCGATGTCGTAGAGATATTTTTTGGTCTCCTCGAAAAACGCGTCAAGCGCGGCCGCGTCGTGCGCGTCGGAGGAGAGAATGATGCGCGCATCCTGCTTCTTCAGCGTGTAGAGAATGTTCTCCGCAGGGTATGCAGAGGAGCGAAGCCCGCGCGTGATCGCGCCTGTGTTCACCTCAAATATAGATCCGCTTCTTGCAGCTTCTGCCGCAGCTTTCTCTGCCAATGCATTATATTTCGGGTTCTTTAAGAAAAGAGAGTCGCCAAGCTCGTCGAATTTCGTGATAAGATCAAAGTGTCCGATAATGTCGGGACGCCTTTTGTTTATATAGCTGCAGAAATCGGCGTAATAAGCCTCTGCAAGACGTACGGGATCACCCGAAAAGGCATTAAGGCATGCCGAAAATTGCTCGGGGTCGGAATCGATCGTCACGAATTTGCCGTCTATGCGCAAATAGTGCGACGAGCCTATTATGTAGTCAAAATCAGAGCGGTTGACCGGGGCAGAGGAGTCCTCCTCCACGCCGAGGTATATCTGTATTTTATCCTTGTATTTTTCCTTTAAGCGCTTGACCTCGCGGGAGTAGCCTTCCGTGTCGTTCATGCAATAGCTTGTGTCAAATGGGGTGTATCCGTGTCCCGAAAAGCCTATTGCCGAAAAGCCTTTTTCGATAGCCGCAAGGACTATCTCCTCGGGGGTGCTTTTGCCGTCGCAAAAGGTTGTATGAGAGTGAAAATTAGTAAGCAATTTATTGTTCCTTTTTTGTTTTAATCGGTTTAATTATATCATATCTGCGGCGTTATCTTTTGATCTCGCAATAGCCTATTCTGCCGCACTTGGGGCATTTTGCGATCCTTTTTCTTCCCATGTGGATTGCAACGAATAAATGATACGGCTTTGCCTTGAATTCGGTTTTGCAATCGGGGCAAATGTAGGTTTTTGACATCAATATAACGTATCCGAGAATTGCGATCAGCAGAATTGGAATTGCAACAGAGTACCACGGGACCTCCTTTGTGTCTCCAAACCAGTTCACCGTGCAAGATGAAAGAGATAATACCATAATTACTACAATGAATAGAGCGAGTATCTTTTTCATATCCCCACCGCCTTTCTGTGATTAGTATAGCACAAATTTTTAAAAATGTAAAGACCAATTTGCAAAGCTTTTTGTGAGCAGACGGGATTGAGAACCCATATTTGCGCCAAGGTGTAATTTAAATCAAGGGATTTGGGGCGTAAAACCTTACCGCCTCAAGCGGCGGTAAGGGGTTCTTCATCATATTACCAAAGGCGAAAAAAACAAAAGAGTAGCTGTTGCTCCTCTTTTGTTTTTTGTATAAAGGCTACGAAAAAGATATTCTTTGAGGGTTGCATTAAGGATTCGAACTCCGACGGGATTTATGTTATATTATTTCCATTTTCCCATAGACTCACGGCGTTCTTGCTCTTTTTTCGCGGCTTCATCGTTAATGCGTCCTTGCTTTTTGCCCTGTGCATTTTTAATTATGCGAGGAATCAGCACTGCTGCAATCGTCAACACCATTCTCAACATTGTCACAGAAAGAGCCGAAGAAAGTGCGGTGTAAAAGTTCTTAGCAAAAAACGCAAGAGGTATATAAAATGGAATAGACGCGCAGAAAATGAATGCGGAAAGCGCAAATTCCTTCTGGTATTCCTCGCTCTCTGTATCGGGGTTATCTTGAAGTGAACGCAAAAAAGTAATAAATAATTTGCTTCTTCCCAATATGAAAGCATTGCCATGTTCCTTATTTAAAAAGGCAATAACAGCATAAACGGCAGAACAAATACCAAATACAATTGCCGGAGCAGAATTGAATGAAATCGAAGCATTTTCGTTTAAGATCACAGGCAAAACACAAGCAACTAAAATTGCAACGGATAAGAAAATAAATATAAGCTTTTTGAATTTCATATCCCCACCGCCTTTCTGAGTTTAGTATAGCACAAATTTTTAAAAATGTAAAGACCAATTTGCGGAGCTTATTGTGAGCAGACGGGATTCAGAACCCATATTTGCGCCAATGTGTAATTTAAATCAAGGGGTTTGGGGCGCAAAACCTTACCGCCGCAAGCGGCGGTAGGGGGTTCCTCATCATATTACCAAAGGCGAAAAAACAAAAGAGGAGCTGTTGCTCCTCTTTTGTTTTTTGGCTGGGGCACAGGGATTCAGAACCCGCATTTGCGCCAAGGTGATATTTTAATCAAAGGGTTTGGAGCGCAAAACCTTACCGCCGCAAGCGGCGGTAGGGGGTTCTTCATCGTGAGGCACAACGCAAAAAGAAAGAGAGGAACGATGTTCCTCTCTTTCTTTTTGGCTGGGGCACAGGGATTCGAACCCCGGTAATGACGGAGTCAGAGTCCGTTGCCTTACCGCTTGGCGATGCCCCAATATTTTCAACGCTCCATATTATAGCAGAAAAAAACAGTGTTGTCAATACCTATTTTCAACTTTTTTGAAAAAAATATACACTTTTCAGAAAAAAAGAGATTTTTCGCTTTACAAGAGATTTGTTTTGTGGTAAAATACTCATTACAAGTGAATAGATCTACCCGTGGCACAGCTGGATAGCGCGTCAGACTCCGACTCTGAAGGTCAACGGTTCGAATCCGTTCGGGTAGGCCAAACAAACAGGCAGGGGCTTGTCCCCTGCCTGTTTGTTTGCTTATCCCCGAATGGTAGGTCGAATTTTGCGTGAACGCGCCATTAAGAGAAGCAAAATCTTCAAAAAAAACAGCGTTTGCGGCTGTGACGCTGGCGGCACAGCATAGTTCAGAATCCGTTCGGGTAGGCCAAACAAACAGGCAGGGGCTTGTCCCCTGCCTGTTTGTTTGCTTATCCCCGTATGGTAGGCCGAATTTTGCGCGAACGCGCCATTAGGAGAAGCAAAATCTTCAAAAAAACAGCGTTTGCGGCTGTGACGCTGGCGGCACAGCATAGTTCAGAATCCGTACTATCATTTTTAGTGTGAAATTTTAAAAAAACCCCTTTACATTTTGTCACATTGGTGCTATAATAAGTTGAATCTGACCGATCGGAGAAAAAAATGAAGAAAAACTATATATACGCCGGTGTGGCGATACTCGGCTGGTCGACCGTCGCCACGGTGGTAAAGCTTTTGCTCGGCACACTCAATAGCTTTCAAGTGCTGTTTTTAAGCTCGCTTTTTGCATCACTGTTTTTGCTTGTGGTTAACGTTGTGACAGGAAATATCAAAAAGCTTAAGGACTACAAGCCGGCCGACTATTTGAAGACCGTGCTTATCTGCCTCCCGGGCGCGTTTGTGTACTACGTACTTTATTATACGGGAACGTCGTATATGCCTGCGTCGCAAGCGTTTATTGTCAATTACCTCTGGCCTATAATGAGCGTTGTGTTCGCCTGCATCATACTCAAGGAAAAGCTTACCGTCAAAAAGGTTATTGCCATTTTGCTCTCCTTTGTGGGAGTGGTAATCGTGGTCGGTGGGGATCTCCTCGCGTTTGAGCAGAGCACGCTTATCGGCGCGGCGTTTTGCGCGGCGGGCGCCGTTTCCTACGGACTTTTTACCGCACTTAATCAGAAAAGCCCGTACGATGCCAGAATATCCATGATGATAGGCTTTTTTAGCACGTTCATTATGACGGGAATCATTAACGTCGCAACCGATAATCTCCCTATATTGTCCGTGCCCCAGCTTCTCGGTATCGGATGGAACGGGATCGTATCTATCGGCCTTTCAACCACGCTCTGGCAGTTTGCCCTCAAGACCAATGACACGGCAAAGATCTCCAATCTTGCATATATCACTCCGTTCCTTTCGTTGGTCTGGACAAGCATTATTCTGCACGAGGAGATAAGCCCCTGGTCGCTCGTCGGACTTGCGGTGATCGTTGCGGGAATCCTCATTCAGTTAAACCCCAAAAAAGCAAGCAAATAACAGACGTCCAAGCCCCGCTCCGCACATGCGAGCGGGGCTGCTTTTTGTCCTCATACTACTCAAAACATAATATTTATTATAAATCTATTGCAAAATTTGACAATATATGATAGAATGATATTATGGAATCTATGCGAAATTTCAGAGAAACGGGTGGATGTGCTAAAATGCTTGAAAACAAAAGAAAAAAACTGATATCATATATTCTCGTCCTCGCCATGGCCATATCTGCCTTGGCTACCGTGTCCGTGCCTGCAAGCGCTGCCGATATTCCGGTTGCGGAAGCCGCGTACACACAACTTAAAACCGGATATGACTCCGCGGACGACGTGCAGTATAAAACCGAAACCGTTGGCGGCAAGACCTACACGCTCAACTGGGGTGCGCAGGGCGAGCTTTGCATATTTCTCTCAGAAAGAACGGAGCAGTTTTACGTTGGTGATTACGCATACGCCGCACTATCGCAGCTTGGTGGCGGAACAAGCGACGACGACGCGGAACCCAGTGATCTTTACGCGGCGCTGCACACGCTTATGGAATCGAATCATGAAAATGTTCCGACATACACTGACAATCAGAGCTTATACAAATATACGGACTGTCAGATTAGTGACATTTCCACTATTTTCTTGTTTTACACGGGCAAAGTATACAGTAGTGAGTGGAACGGCAGAACCTGGAATCAGGAGCATATCTGGCCTAACAGCAAGTGCATAACAGCTGCTCCGCAAAAAGAAAATGACAGTGCTGACATTGTTATGCTTCGCCCTGCGGCGCAGACTGAAAACTCATCAAGAAACAATACCGCCTACGGTGAAGGAGAGGGATACTTTACACCAATAGACAGTCTTAAGGGCGACTGTGCGAGAGTTATTCTTTATTACGCTACCCGCTGGGGTAAGATGGATAGCTTGGTGGACGGCGCGGATGGAGTTATCTCAAGCATAGACCTGTTGCTTGACTGGATGGAGCTTGACCCGGTTGACACCTTCGAAATGGGCAGAAACGATGCGGTTGAATCTATCACGGGCACACGCAACGTGTTTGTAGATTATCCGGAGCTTGCATGGAAGATGTTCAGTCGAGAGATGCCCGCCGATGCACAGACACCGCAAAAGAATAACGGCGAGATTACATACATGGAAAGGGAAGAGTCGGACACAAGCTCCGCAAAGCCCACCATCTCGAACGGCAAATATACTTACACTTTTGCAAATTATCCTGCCGGCATGTACATAGGCGCGAATGAAACGCACATACTTGATGAAAACCTCACACTCTACACCGACAAGGCGTATTTTACCACTGAGCTTAAATTGTACAATTCGAGCATAGCAAACTCAAAAGCGGTGTTTGAGGCCAAGGATTATATTTATTCGGTATCAATTAATGCAAAGGATACCCAAGACATGCTAAACGTTTTTGGCTCAAATGACAATGAGAATTGGAAGCACCTTGAAACGTTGAGCATAAAGAAATCGCAAGCCGATTATAGTCTGGCTGTGCCTAAAGGCGGTTACAAATTCCTCAAGCTTGAAAGCGCCGGAGGAATAATACAACTGTCGTCCGTCACCTTCGAATACGGCGAGAAAATTGAGGGTGCCCTTGACAACAACGGCGGAACCGGTAATACAAATCTCCCCGTGGTCAAGCTTGCAACCTTTAATCTGGGTGCGAATGGTGCCGCATCTCATTCTGACGGCTCATCAAACAAGGCCAACTATGCAGAAACCGTGGGTGAATACACCTTGAGCGTGTTGAACGGAGTGAAAATGTCCACCGGCTCAAGAGATGAAAAGGGCAACTCTTGTTTGAAGTTTGGTATCACCTCAACGGTTGGTTCTTGCGAATTTACGGTTCCAAGCGAGATTTCCAAGGTGGTAATATATGCCGCAAAATACAAGGATAAGACGTCTGTGCTGGCGATAAACGGCACGGAGTACCAGCTGACTAAAAACTCCAATGACGGAGAGTATGAAGCGATAACCGTCGATACATCCACAAATAAAGAGGTCAAGCTTTCTACTACCTCGAGTGGATATAGATGCATGATCAATACTATCGAGTTCTGGGGAGCGGACCTGTCGGCTATCCCGGAGGAAACAACAGAAGCTCCCACGGAAGCTCCAACGGAGGCTCCCACGGAGGCTCCAACGGAGGCTCCGACAGAAGCTCCCACGGAAGCTCCGACGGAGGCTCCAACAGAAGCTCCCACGGAGGCTCCGACAGAAGCTCCCACGGAAGCTCCAACAGAAGCTCCAACGGAGGCTCCAACAGAAGCCCCAACGGAAGAAATAATGAGTGAGACCGAAGAAATAATTACCGTTGAAGAAACGACTGCCGTTAGCGAAAACGGCAGTGTGGAAACAAGCGAAGTTGAAGCCGCGGAAATTCCGGCATCAAGCGGATGCGGATCGTCTTTAGGCGGTGGCTTTGCCGTGATTATATCGATATCCCTTGCCGCAACAGTTGTCGGCAGAAAGAAGAATAAAGGGAAGTAAACTAAATAGGTTTACGAAATTAATATGATTAAGAACAATTTTAGGAAGAGCATATCGATTCTGCTGGCGATTGCAATGATATGCTCGGTATTTGTGACGATAACTATACCCACGCAGGGTGCAGGATCCACACAGCCGACGCAATATTCATCGCAGTACAATTCAGGTCAAAGAGGAGTAATATGCACCACTCTTGACGGAACGAGCGCATCAAGCTATTATACGGGATCCTACGTGTACGACCAATTGTCGGGAAAGTCGAAGGATGCGATACAATCGTCTCTTTCTACCCTTATGAGAAGTACGCACACCTATATCAGCTCTTATGACGATTGCCACAATCTGGCTGACAGAACCGACTGTCAGAATGAAGACGGAAGCGTATCGCTTATATACACCTCGTACAGCGCGACTATGAGCCAATGGAACGGTTGGAACAGAGAGCATGTTTGGCCAAAGAGCCTGGCGGGAGACACCACTACTGGCGGCGGAGCGGATCTTCATCATATACGCCCCGCGGATGCCGTTGTAAACAGCACACGTAATAACAATAAATACGGCAACGTAGCAAGCGGAGCTAAAGCGGTATACGGTAGTAACCCTGCTTCGGGATGTCTTGGCGGCTACTATGCCGACGGATATTTTGAGCCTCTTGACAATGTTAAGGGAGATGTGGCTCGAATTTGTCTTTACGTTTACGTAAGATGGGGTGATGATTGGGGCGCGACAAGCATAACCAAGGTGTTCCCAAGCGTTGACGTCCTGCTTGAATGGATGGAGCTTGACCCCGTTGACACCTGGGAAATGGGAAGAAACGAGGTCGTTCAGGATATACAAGGCAACCGAAACGTGTTTATAGATTATCCCGAGTATGCATGGTTGATATTCGGCGAGGAGGTTCCCGATGATTACGTTACTCCTTCAAACGGCAAGGGCAACTCGGAGGGAGGCTCAAGCACGTCCAAGCCGACCGAGCCCGCAACCACAGAGGGCAAAACCGAGGTGAAGACCGAGGCGGTAAGTGATCCCACTCCCGATACCCCCGTTAATTCCGGGAACGTGCTTGCAACCTTTGAGCTTGGAGAAAACGGAAGCGCATCACATGCCGACGGCTCGGAGAAGACAAGCTACAGCGAAACAAAGAACGGCTATACGCTTAACATTACCGGCGGAAGTAAAATGTACACCGGCGCCAGAGATGCGAAGGGTAATTCCTGCATTAAGCTTGGAACGGGCAGCGCGGTCGGATCTTTTACGTTTAAAGTACCAAACGATGTTGTAGGTGTGGTTATCCATGCCGCGAAGTATAAGGCGAATGCATCGGTATTAACAATAAACGGAACAAATCATACACTCACAAAAAGCTCCGATAACGGAGAATACAACGAGATAACGATTGATACGTCTACCACCAAAACGGTTTCGGTTTCAACGACGTCGGGTGGCAAGAGATGCATGATCAATACTATTAAATTCCTTGGCGCAAAAGTTGAGGACACAGAGGAGCAGACAACAAAAGTCACAACCGAAGCTACAACAGAGGCACCCACCGAAAAGCCCACGGATACTACGGCAGAGGTAAAGACCGAGAATATAACAGAGCCAACGACTGAAGCGCCGGGAGAAACCGTGGAGTCGGGATACAATCTTGTTACAAGTGTGTCCGAGCTTAAGGCGGGCGATAAGATAATTATCGTTGCAGTGGGCAATGATTTTGCTTTAAGTACAACACAAAACAATAATAATCGCGGACAGGTGGCCATCACCAAGAGCGGCAATCTGGCAGAAATCAACGATTCCGTACAGATAATTACGCTTGAGGTCGGCGATGGAGGCACGTTTGCTTTTAACGTTGGAAACGGATATCTTTACGCTGCTTCAAGCGGAAGTAACTATTTGAAAACACAGAGCACAAATAACGCTAACGGACTCTGGAAAATAGAAATAAGCTCAGAGGGTGTTGCTACAATAAAGGCACAGGGCAGTAATAGCCGAAACGAGCTTAAATATAATTCGACCAGTAGCTTGTTTTCCTGTTACGGATCGGGAAACACTCAAAAGGCAGTAGCGATATATAAGCTCTATGAGAAGCCTGCGTCCGAGCCCGAGCCCGAATCCCCCAAGATCACCGATTATAGCGTAACGCTGGGCGGCGGCACTACGATCAATGTCAAGTGTACGGTGTCTGCGGAGTGGCTTGCGGCCAATCCCGATGCAACCCTTTCGTTTAGAAACGAGTTTGGCACAACACCACTTGAGGTAAAGGTAGGAGAGCATGCATATAGCGTGACCCTTACGCCCAAGGAAATAGAAAAAGAGCTGTATTTTGTTGTTTCGGATGGAACGAATGAAACCTTGACAAGAGTAAGCTATTCCATTTACGCAGAGGCGGCGAATAAGATTGAAGGCTACGAAGACCTTAAAAATCTGCTTGACGCCATAGATAATTACACAAGCGCGGCAAACAGGCCTACCGATGTGACAGGCTACGCTTCGGAATCCTTCAATGGCGTAGATGATTGGAAACCCGAAGTAACAGGAAATATACTCACCGATATCAAAGTGAATCTCGGTCAGCAGATAACTGCAAAGGTTACAGTCGATACTGCAAGAAACTACGCCGGCTATAAGGTCACCGTTAAGCTTGGGGAGGTTGAACTTGTAAAGGATGCAGACTTTATCTCCTATATTACGTCAAACGGAGAGCTTGTGGTAAAGGGACTTGCTCCCACGCACCTTGATGACGAGTTGACCGTAACGGTTTACAATGAGGGCGTAGCGGTGTCCTCGGCATCATTTAAGCTCAACTCTTACTTGAAGTACATTTACACACAGAGCTCAACTACCGATTATTACAAAAACATGGCTGCCGTAACCTATCAGTACGGCGTGGCCGCCGAAGCCTACGCCGCGGCGCAGGAGAAGAATTAACCTCGTAAAACAAAATAATAAATAGACACAATGTCTACGGAGGGAAACATGAATAACAACATGAAAAAGGGCCTGTCGCTGATCTTGGCGATAGCGATGATCTGTTCGATCTTCGTCACCATCGTCATCCCCACACAAGCGGCGAGCTACGTCTACAACTGGGGACAGAGAGAGGTCGACTGTACACAGCTCTCAACATACGCGCAAGCCTTCTACACGGGCAGCTACGTTTTTGAGGAAATGTCAAAGCTTGAGGGTGGATCCACCCAATCAAATGCGCATAACAGCGCGCTTTACAGTGCGCTTAAAACACTTATGACCAGTAAACATTCCCACCAGACCAATTACGGAGAGACCAGGGATCTTTACAGATATACCGACTGTCAGAACGGCGGCGGTAAGATTTCTTCATTCTATTCAGGCACTGCAATTGGCCCTGCATGGGGAGAAGGAGACTGGAACCGAGAGCACACCTGGCCTAACAGTAAGGGCCTTGGCGGAAACGATGAAAACGACATTATGATGCTTCGCCCCACCTCTACCAGCGAAAATAGCAGCAGAGGAAACACTGCGTACGGTAAGAGCAGTGGATACTATAACCCTAACAGCGAATCCGGCGGCAATTACGACCTTCGTGGAGACGTTGCAAGAATTTGCCTTTACGTATACACCCGTTGGGGCAATACAAGCAGAATGTGGGGCTCGAGCGGAGTAATTGAGAGCCTCACAGTCCTTCTCGAATGGATGGAGGCAGACCCCGTTGACACATGGGAAATGGGCAGAAATGACTCTGTTCAGTCTATCACGGGTACGAGAAACGTATTCGTTGACTATCCCGAGTATGCATTTTTACTTTTTGGCGTGGATGTTCCCGACGATTACGTATCTCCCTCTAACAACAAGGGAACAGCAGCTAATCCCGGCTCGGGCTCGGGTAACACCGGCTCCGGTAATAGCGGAACTACAACTCCTTCTATCGATCCCGTAAAGCCCGTGGCTGGCACTGCATATAAGCTTGTGATGAATCAGACATCGGCGGGCAAGGTTGTTTACATGAAGGAAGGATATGTAAGCACATATTACATTGACACGACCGAAACGAAGTCCGAGGGACTTGATTTCTACGTTGAGCAGGTGTCCGGCGGATACCGTATCTATACAACCATTAGCGGCGCAAAGCAGTATCTTAACATGGTTGTAAGCGGCACACACGTAAATGCTAAATACCAGAGCACCGCAAGCACAACGTATACCTGGAGCGATACACACAAAACTCTTGTTAGCAACGTTAACGGAGCCGAGTATACACTCGGAACAAGAAACGATAAGACCTATACAACCGTAGGTGGCGTTGCAACCGCTCAAGATCCCTTTATGGTACAGTTTGTACCCGCAAACGAGTCTTCAGGAGGCGCCGGATCAGGTAACACAGGCACAGGCAACACAGGCAACACCGGAAACAGCGGCTCGGGTAGCGGAAGCGGATCGACCGTTAGCGAAAAGGTGACATATACCTTCTCCGAGTATACAGCAGGAGAACAGTACGCTAAGAATGAAACCCACGTTCTTGATGACGTTATGACGGTGGTTACTGACGATGCGCACTTTACAACACAGATAAGACTTTATCATACTGAAAATGCACAGTATGGATCACACCACGGTACTGCGGTGTTTAAGTCGACAAGAGCTATTAAGGGCCTTGCTGTGAATGCAGGAAACAAAGCCGACGTTCTTAAGGTGTCCGGCTCCAATGACGGCAACACCTGGACTACAATTCAGGAGATTACAGTTTCAACCAGCTATGCAGACTATACTGTTAATATGAACGGTGCAGAGTATACGTATATCAAGCTAGAGGCCACATCGGCACAGATCAGAGTTGCATCTGTTAGCGTTGAATACGTTGTGACTACCACTCCCGATGGCGGGGAGCAGGGAACCGAAACGGACACTGAAACTAATACCGAAACTAACATCGAAACTAATACCGAAACCAACACCGAAACCAACACCGAAACTAACACCGAAACTAATACCGAAACTAATACCGAAACTAACACCGAAACTAATACCGGAACCAACACAGAGACAAACACAGAGACAAACACAGAGGTGAACACCGAAACTAACACCGAAGCTAACACCGAGTCGGGCACGGCAGAGCAGACTGTAACAGAGGCTGCCGGCGCGGAAAATCAGGAAACCACACAAGAGGAATCCAAGCAATTGGATGGCGGAAACTCGTACGGATGCGGCTCTGCAATCGGCGGAGGTCTTGCGGTTATGATCTCAATTTCAGCGGCGGGCGTAATGCTTTCGCGAAAGAAAAAAGAGGAATAAGCCTCAATAAACAATAAAAAGGAGCTTTCATACGAAAGCTCCTTTTGCCTTTTATACTATGTAATTTATAACCACCGTTGCGATAAATATGCAGGTGCATATTATGGAAAATACAAGAGTGGGCTTGAAGGCGAGAGACGCGCGGATGTCGGCGGGAATATTTTTTATGCCCGAAAGCTTGCTTGCGCTTTCTGCCTTGCTCTCTGCTACCGCGCGGGCGCGTCTGCGGAAGGTCTTGGCGCTCTCTGAGAAGAAGAGAAGCGCGGAGAGAGCGAGCGCAATTGCCACAATGATTATCAAAAGCAGATCGTTTTGCGCCGACAGGAAATATGCCGACACGTTCGTTTCAATAAACAGCCTGTATATGTTGAATATCAGATGCATGATGATGCACGCCCAAAGAGACCGTGTGGTATATAGAATAAACGATGCAAGAATACCCACGAACAGAGAGGGGATCACTCCACCTAGCGTAAAGCCCGAAAACGCGTACATGACCGTGGAAACCAGAGCCGCGAAGGGGAAGCTGACTTCTTCAAGTCGGGAGAATATCACTCCTCTGAACAGAATTTCCTCAGCAAAGGCGGGAATGATAGCATATGTCAGAATTATATAGGGGATTGAAACCGAATATTCATTCTCCCCCGCGGTAAAACTGCCAAGCAGGGTGACACCGTTCGATGCATCGTATGCTCCGCCCAACGCAAGCGTGAGCGCAAGTGAGGAACATGCGGCAAACAGTGACGCGAATATCAGGAAAAAGACGTCCTCTGCCGAAATGCTACGAAAGCCGATCTCTTTCAGTTGTGAATGCAAGCTTTTATCCGCAGATGTAAGTGTGATCGCGAGATATGCGGGTATCAGCATCGCTACGAATTGCAATATCACGGGAGCTAACAGCTCCTTGCCTATGGGGTAGATAAATTTGTTTACAAGCAACGTGACAAAGCATATTATAAATACTACCGCGGACAGAAGCAAGGGGAGTGCAGGCTCCGATATCGGACGGATCGGGGCGCGTTGCTTTTTTTCTTTTCGGGGCTTTGCCCCTTGTCTTATTTGTTCTTCCATGTTTTTATCTCTTTAATTATAGAATGCCGAGCTCTTGATCTTTTCGGCCGTGCCGTCGTCCTTAAGGCAACGCACAAGCTCAAGACCAAAGTCGAAGGCAACTCCCATGCCCTTGGCGGTTATGACGTTCTCGTCGCGCACAAGAGCCGAGTCGACGGTAAGATCTGCGCCGCGCAGATGCTCCTCAAAGCCGGGGAAGCAAACGGCGCGCTTTCCCTCAAGATAGCCGCGCTTGCCAAGCACCATGGGGGCGGCGCATATAGCCGCGAGGAATTTGCCATGTCTGTGCGCGGCGCGGAGAGCTGAGTCAACTATTCTCGACTCATCAAGGTTTGACGAGCCGGGCATGCCGCCGGGCAGTATAATCATGTCGGGGGCGGAATCGCGGTACATTATATCGGGAATATCCGCATGCACGATTATTCCGTGTGCGCCGCGGATCAAATCCTTGCCGCCGACGCCTACTGTCGTGACCTCAATGCCAGCGCGACGAAGAATATCAAGAGGGCAGAGAGCCTCTACCTCCTCAAATCCGTCTGCCAAAAACATATATACCATAGCAATATACCGCCTTTTTATCATTTGCATTGGAATAATTATAACACAGCCCAATGCATCTTGTCAACAATTACGGGGGATACCTAAATAATTTATTAAAACCTATTGACTTTTCTTAAATAAGGTATATAATTTGACGTGGTAATACCGATTGAAGGGAGATAAATATGGCTGTGCTTGCAAAACAAAAGGCGTTGAGAGCAGACCTGACAGAGGGACCGCTGCTCGGCAAGATATGGAAATTTACGTTGCCGATCATTGCGACGGGACTTTTGCAGACTCTTTATAATGCCTCGGATATGATCGTCGTAGGACGCTTTGCACCCAACGGAGCTTTCGCTATGGGTGCGGTCGGCGCATGCGGATCACTTATAAATCTTATCGTCAACCTGTTTATGGGACTCTCAACCGGTGCGGGAATATGCGTTGCGCGCGCGGTCGGCGCGGGACGCGATAAGGACGTCAAGGATCTGGTACACACCTCTGCAATGGCGGGAGTTGTGTGCGGAATCTTCGTTGGTATTCTCGGATTTTTGTTGGCGGAGCCGCTGTTGATCCTTATGGGGACGCCGGAGGATATTCTTGTAGAGGCTGTTCCGTATATGAGGGCCTATTTTGTAGGCATTCCCGCAATGATGCTCTACAACTTCCTTGCTGCATGCTTGCGCGCGACGGGAGACACTAAGCGGCCATTGATGTTTCTTGCGATCGCGGGACTTATTAACGTGGGATTAAACCTTGTTATGGTTACTGCGTTTGGTATGGGCGCGATCGGTGTAGGTATAGCAACAACGGCATCTCAGTATGCGTCGGCGGCGATGATAATCATCTATATGCGTAAAAACAGGGGGATTTGTCATCTGAGCCTTCGTGAAATGAAAATTCATAAGCGTTGCTTTTTCGGAATCGTTGAAAACGGCTTGCCTGCGGGCATTCAGAGCCTTGTCTTTGGAATATCCAACGTTCTTATCCAGTCAAGCGTTAACGCGTTCGGCTCGGAGACTATTGCGGGAAGCGCGGCGGCGGCGAATATCGAGAACTTTATTTATATTGCTATGAACTCATTCTTCCAGACCGCGATAACCTTTACAGGTCAGCACGTGGGAGCGGGAAAGATAGAGAGAATAAAGAAGATCGCGCTTTTGACGGTGGTAAGCGTAGCGTTGACGGGAATAGTTATCGGAAGCCTTTGCTTTATCTTCAGAGAGCCGCTTTTGTCCATTTATATTGATGAGGCGGATAAGGCGGTCGAGGCACGCATAATGGAGGCGGGCGCACTCAGAATGAGCATCATAGGGGCGCTCTATTTCCTTTGCGGAATAATGGAAACGCTTGGCGGCATGGTGCGCGGAATGGGAAGGGCGCTCCAGCCTACCTTTGTGGCGATATTCGGCTCTTGTCTTATGAGAATCGCTTGGATATTCACGGTTTGTCCGCTATTTCCGGGTAATTTGGCAGTTTTGCTTCTGGCATATCCGGTTACGTGGATCATTACCATTACGGGACATTCAATCTGCGCTATATTGGCGTATAAGTCACTGAAAAAGCAAAACAGAGAAGCGCTTGGCGCGTAAATCAGTAAAATCATAAAAAACGGCGGATCGTGCTACGATTCGCCGTTTTCGTCATACTGTATTAAAAAAATATATGCCGGTTGTTAAAATTTTACTTATTACCTCTTGATAAAAGAGATAAAATATGGTAAACTATAATTTGGTTAAAATTTTTGCGCGAGGATACCCCCTCCTCGCATATATATGAAAGGCGGAAAAAACACATGACCTACAACAAGAAGTCTATTGAAGACGTTGTAATCAACAGAGGCACTAAGGTTTTCGTTCGCTGTGACTTTAACGTTCCCTCAAAGGACGGCGTTATCACATCCGACAAGAGAATCGTAGAGGCTCTCCCCACAATTAAGTATCTTATGGAAAAGGGAGCAAAGGTTATCCTTGCTTCTCACATGGGCAAGCCCCACAACGTATTTACTCCCGGCTTTAAGCTTACAAAGAAGGAGCTCAAGAAGGTGGCTGAGCTTCCCGAGGCAGAGCAGGCTGCAGCTACCGAGGAATACCTCGAGAAGGCTAAGAAGGACGTTAAGAAGTTCTCTCTTAAGATCGTTGCAGACAGACTTAACGAGTACCTTGACGGCAAGGTTGCATTCGCTACCGACATCGTAGGTGAGGACGCTAAGGCAAAGATCGCGGCTATGGAAGAGGGCACCTGCGTGCTTCTTGAGAACGTTCGCTTTGACGCGGGCGAGGAAAAGAACAAGCCCGAGTTTGCAAAGGCACTTGCCGATCTTTGCGGCGAGGACGGTCTTTACGTTAACGACGCGTTCGGTACAGCTCACCGCGCACACGCATCAACCGCGGGCGTAGCGGCATATCTCCCCGCAGTTTGCGGTTACCTTATCGGTAAGGAGATCGGCGTTATGGGTAAGGCACTCTCCAACCCTGAGCGTCCCTTCGTTGCTATCCTTGGCGGCGCAAAGGTTTCCGACAAGCTCAACGTAATAAACAACCTTCTTTCCAAGGTTGACACGCTTATCATCGGCGGCGGTATGGCATACACATTCCTCGCTGCAAAGGGCTACGGCGTAGGCAACTCTCTCCTTGATTCCGAGAAGATCGAGTACTGCCGTGAGATGATGGCAAAGGCAGAGGCTAACGGCGTTCAGCTTCTCCTTCCCGTTGACTGCACCACTGTTGAAGCATTCCCCAATCCTATCGACGCTCCCGTTGATACTGTTATCGTTGATGCAGATCAGATCCCCGCAGACAGAGAGGGATGCGACATCGGTCCTAAGACAATGGCTCTCTACGCAGAGGCTGTTAAGAATGCAAAGACCGTTGTTTGGAACGGACCTATGGGTGTATTTGAGAACCCCACTCTTGCAAAGGGAACAATTTCCGTGGCACAGGCACTTGCTGACAGCGATTGCATTTCTATCGTAGGCGGTGGTGACTCCGCGGCTGCTTGTGAGACTCTCGGCTTTGCTGACAGAATCACACACATTTCTACCGGTGGTGGAGCATCTCTTGAGTTCCTCGAGGGACTTGAGCTTCCTGGTATTGCGGCATTGCAAGATAAATAATCCGTCTGTAAAAGGACAATAAGTTAAAATTGCCCCCCTGACTATTGAAAGTTTTTGAGGGGAGTTTGAGGGGAATCTTTTTTCAAAAAGTTCCCCTCATAAATAAAAGAAAAGGAAACATAATCATGAGAAAATACGTAATTGCAGGCAACTGGAAGATGAACATGACACCCGCAAAGGCAGTTGCACTTATAGAGGAGATGAAGCCCCTCGTTGCAGGCAAGGACAACTGTGACGTTGTTCTTTGCGTACCTGCGATCGACATTCCCGCAGCAATTGAGGCTGCAAAGGGCTCTAACATTAAGATCGGTGCAGAGAACGTACACTTCAAGGCATCGGGCGCGTACACAGGCGAGATCTCCGCAGAGATGCTCTGCGAGGCGGGCGTTGAGTACGTTGTAATCGGTCACAGCGAGAGAAGACAGTACTTCGGTGAGACCGACCAGACCGTTAACCTCCGCACACTTGCGGCTCTTAACGCGGGCCTTAAGGCTATCGTTTGCGTTGGTGAGACTCTTGAGCAGAGAGAGCTTGGTTATACCGAGACCCTCCTCAAGTTCCAGACAAAGATGGCTCTTACAAACGTTACCGCTGAGCAGATGAAGAACGTTATCATCGCTTACGAGCCCGTTTGGGCTATCGGCACGGGCGTTACCGCTACCGCAGATCAGGCAGACGAGGGTAACGGATACGTTCGCGCGGCTGTTGCCGAGATGTTCGGCGAGGCTGTTGCGGCACAGACCACCGTTCAGTACGGCGGCTCTATGAACGACAAGAACGCGGCAGAGCTTCTCTCTAAGGAGAACGTTGACGGCGGTCTTATCGGCGGCGCATCCCTTAAGGCAGGCGCATTCGCAGCTATCGTTGAGGCAGCTCAGTAATTGGATTGATAGATGATAAATTGCGAGGGGGAGAGGAAAACTTTTTGAAAAAAGGTTTTCCTCTCCCCCTCGCGCTCCCCCTCACCTTTCAAAAACTTTCAATAGATGGGGGAGAAGTAAAAAAATAAAGGAGCCGTGAAGCTCCTTTTTGTTATTTGTATTTAAATTGCCTTGCATCCACAAGTCCTTTTATTTGGGAAGGTTTTGGGAGGGTGTGGGGGGTGCAGGGGGGAGCGGGAACACTTTTTTCAAAAAGGTTCCCGCTCCCCCCTGCATTCTATTACTAATTAGCCAAAGAGCTTTGACTTGTAAACACCGTCTGCGATGAGCTTCTTGAAGGACTCGATAACGTAGTCCTTATCTTCCTTGTAGGTTACGCCGAACCACTTATCGGTGGTCTTGAGGACTTTAACCGTTGCTGTGCCTTCTGCAAGCATATCACCGATAACGGTGGGGAGGAGATACTCCGCCTTCATCTCGGTGGACTTGCCGGATGCGAGGAAGTCGATAAATCCTGCTTCAAGTCGGTTGATGAACTCAGGGGTGAATGCCCACATGTTCATAGAGACGAGGGAGTTTACGTCGATGGGACGCTGTGTGCCGTCCTTTTCCTCAACGTAAGCGCCGCCCTTGCCGTCCTTGTAGATATTGGAGGTCTCAACGATAGTAGCGAGGTCGCCGTTCTCGTCAACTGTGCAGACACCGCGTGTAACCGAGCCGTTGTCGGAAAGGGTATTGCCGAGGATGAATCCGGGCATTGCGATGTCAAGCACCTCGGTGTTATTAACGTCCATCTTGTTTACAAGGTAGTCGTGCATCTTAACGTATGCATCCTTGCCGTAGTAGTCGTCTGCATTAATAACAAGCGCGGGGGTGTCTACGATACCCTTGCAAGCGAGGACCGCATGTCCTGTGCCCCAGGGCTTGGTTCTTCCTTCGGGATTTTTGAATCCACCGGGGAGATTTTCAACCTCCTGGAACGCGTATGAGCAGGGGCAGATCTTTTCGATTCTGTTGCCTATGATCTCGCGGAAGTCAGCCTCAAGGTCCTTACGGATGATGAAGCATACCTTGTTAAAGCCTGCCTCAAGCGCATCGTGGATAGAGTAGTCCATGATGATCTCGCCGGAGGGTCCTACGGGAGCGAGCTGCTTGATGCCTCCGCCGAAGCGAGAGCCGATACCTGCCGCCATAATTATAAGAGTTGTTTCCATAGTGTTTTCCTTTCTTTAGGGGTGTATATTCAATTTTTTATTATCTTATGTGTTCGGGGAGCTTTTCTCCGCCGAGGATATGGAAATGGAGGTGCTTTACGCTCTGACAGCCGTCCTCTCCGATATTGGTGATAACGCGGTAGCCGTTTTCAAGTCCGCACTCTCTTGCGATCCTCGGGATAGCCTCAAAGATTGCGGCAACAGTTGCAGAATTTTCAGCATTGATCGCATCCGCAGACTCAATATGCTCACGCGGAACGACAAGCACGTGCACCTTTGCCTCAGGATTGATGTCCTTGAAGGCGTAAACCTTCTCGTCCTCGTATACGCAGGTCGACGGGATCTCGCCTGCGATTATCTTACAAAAAATACAAGACATTTTCTCTCTCCTTTTTGAATAGAACTTTACAAATCGGATTTTATTTGTTATAATGTTTATATAAATATTTTATCACCAAAATAGTGTAATGTCAAGTAAGAAAAGAGATTTATAATGCCAAAAAAGGATTTGTGGACCTATCTTTCGGATAGTGACAAAAAAATAGTAATGTACGGCATGGGAAACGGCGCAGACAAGATACTTTCCATATGCGCGGAGCGTGGCATTGAGGTCTCGGATTTCTTTGCAAGCGACGGATTTGTACGCGGACATTCGTTTCACGGAAAGCTTGTTCTGTCCTATAGCGAGGTCAAAGAAAAATACGGCGCGGAGAACATAATCGTTCTGCTTTCGTTCGCATCATCTCTCCCGGACGTGCTTGCCAATATTTACAGGATTGCCGAAGAATGCGAGCTTTACGCGCCCGACGTGCCCGTATGCGGAACCAGTCTTTTTGACGGTAGGTTTTACAAAGAAAACCGCGACAGGATTGAAGCGGTAGAAGGACTTTTGGCGGATGAAAAATCGAGAGAGGTATACCGCAGCGTCATCGACTACAAGCTTAGCGGTGACGTGCGACTTTTGCGCGAAACTTACTCGGATTTTGAAGAGGTGTATCGCGACATTCTGCACGCGGAGGACTTTGAATACATTGCCGATCTCGGTGCGTACAACGGTGACACCTTACGCGAGATAAAGCCTTATGCCACAAGGCTTTACGAGGCTATAGCCTTCGAGCCGGACAGACGAAATCACAAGAAGCTTTGCGACTATGCAGAGGGTGAGTCGAGCTTTAAAATAAGCGCTTATAAAAACGCCGCCTGGGATAAGACGGAGACCCTTGTTTTCGATGGAAGCGGCAATCGGAATTCAACTCTTATCTCCTCGGACTCCATGCCCGTGACCAAGGGGGCAAAGGTTGTTGAGGTAGAGGCCAGATCGCTTGACGGAGTGCTTGCGGGAGTGCGAATCGACTACATCAAATACGACGTTGAGGGCGCTGAGCGAGAGGCGCTTGCGGGCTCGCACAAGTCGATAGAAAAATACCGTCCCGCCCTGCTTGTATCTCTTTATCACAGAAGCGAGGATATCTTTGAGCTTCCGCTGTTGTTGAAGGGAAAATACCCCGACTACAAATTCTATATGCGCCGCAGAGAGTATATTCCCGCATGGGATACCGTTCTTTTAGCGGTGAAGGAGAAGCTATGACAGACTATAAAAAGCTTCACGATTCGCTTAAATCGCTTGTTGCCGGCGTGCCGCACATTCAGGCGAATTTAGCAAACGCTGCGGCACTGTTATATAACGAATTACCCGATCTGAACTGGGCGGGATTTTATCTTTACTACGGAGAAAAGCTTGTTTTGAATTCGTTTCAGGGCAAGCCTGCCTGCATTGAGATACCGCTCTCGCGCGGTGTTTGCGGCGCGGCGGCAAGGAGTCGGGAAACCCTTGTTGTGCCCGACGTTCATGCGTTTGACGGGCATATTGCCTGCGATTCGGCGTCGCAAAGCGAGATTGTGGTTCCGCTTATCGTGGGCGAAAGCCTTTTCGGTGTGCTTGACATTGACAGTCCGATCCCGGACCGATTTGATGAAAATGACAGGGCAGGGCTTGAGCGCTTTGCAAAAATACTATGTGAAGAAATTGAGAAAACAGAAAAGGAGATAGACAAATGAAAATTTCGGTAATTACCGGCGCTTCCTCCGGAATGGGAAGAGATTTTGTAAGAATGCTTGATAAAATAGAGGAATGCGACGAGATCTGGGTAATTGCGCGCAGACTTGACAGGCTCAAGGAGCTTACAAGCGAAACGGGAAAGAAAATAGTGCCCATAGAGCTTGACCTCTCGGTAGAAGAAAGCTATGAAAAGTACGCGGAGATGCTAAAGGGTGCCGATGCAGACGTAGTAGCTCTTGTAAACGCGGCAGGATTTGGCAAGTTCGGTGAATTTGAGAGCATTCCGCTCAAGGAGCAGATGAACATGATAGACCTTAACTGCAAGGCTCTTATGGCGGTCACCTATATCACGCTCGAATTTATGAAGGAGGGTAGCCGTGTTTATCAGATAGGCTCGCTCTCGGCATTCCAGCCCGTGCCGTATATCACTACCTACGGCGCAACCAAGTCGTTTGTGCTTTCCTTTACCCGCGCGCTTAACGTGGAGCTTAAAAAGCGCGGCATAAAGTGCATTGCGGTCTGCCCCGGTTGGGTAAAGACCGAATTCTTTGACAGAGCGGTCAAAGACGATACGATCAAGTATTATAACAAATTCTTTACCTCTAAAGAGGTCGTTGAAAGAGCGGTATACGACATGTATCGCGGACGTGACGTGTCGGTATGCGGCGCAAGTATTCGCGGTCAGGTGCTGCTTACAAAGCTGCTCCCCCACAAGCTTGTAATGAAGATCTGGTGCAAGCAGCAGAAAAAGTGATCGTAAATCAAAAAGGCGGTGAAACACCGCCTTTTTGTGTTAAATTGCGATTTATGGGGGACTTTATGGCTACAGCGCGAAGCGGCATTAAAGTTTCGGTCAAGCCTTTTCAAAGGCTTGCGCCCATCCAACGCGCGTAGCGTTGGTCGCCCTCCGCAGAGGGCGAAACTCCTTATCGTTAGAAAGCGCCACGGAGGGGGAATGCCAATCCGCAAGGATTGGCAGGGGGAACCACACAAGTGGGGGGTTCCCCTTTTGCTACATAGGCATATCTTACTCCGTTATCCGCTTTTTTCTTTGATACAAGAGGCCCAAAGAAAAAAGCTTGGTAAAAAAGAAATGCCGCAAGGAGATGTTTCGCTCGTTGCGACGAGCGAGGAGGGCTCCGCGCCCTCCACCTGCGGTCGCTTTTTGTAAAAGCGACGGAAAACAAAATTGTTTACAGCCGTGGACTCCCCTACAAATCAAAATTTGACACGTCGAGGTCTAAACTAAATCATAATTTTTTAAGACGGCGATTAGTCGGTCGCGAGTTGCATCGTCAGGCTCGCAGAGGGGGAGGCGAAACTCCTCGGCGCAATATCCCATAAGGGAAAGGGCAGTCTTTACCGGTATCGGATTTAGCTCCAAAAACATTGAATTCATAAGGGTCAGGTATCTCTCGTGCAGCTCTTTTGCTCCGCGAGTGTCGCCCTCAAGCCACTTATGGCACAGGTCACTCATCTCGCCCGGGATCACGTTTGACACGACCGAAATTACTCCCAAGCCTCCCAGCGCAAGCATCGGTAAGGTCTGGTCGTCGTTTCCCGAATAAATATCAAGATCAGCTCCGCACTCTGCTACAAGCCTTGCGATCGCGCTTATATTTCCGCTCGCCTCCTTGACTCCTACGATATTTTCATGCTTTGCAAGCTCACGGTAGACGTTAAGTGTGATATTGGTACCCGTGCGAGATGGAACGTTGTAGAGGATCACCGGCTTTTCCGCGGCATCTGCTATCGCGGCGTAGCTTTTTACAAGTCCTCGCTCGGTCGCCTTATTGTAGTAAGGCGTCACGCAGAGCAGAGCGTCATAGCCTATGTGTGAAGCAAATTTGGAGCGCTCTGCAGCCAATGCGATATTGTTTGAGCCCGTGCCCGCGATCATGGGTACTCTGCCATCGACTTTTTCAAGCGCAAAGGCAAGCACCTCGCGGTACTCCTTATCGGCAAGCGTTGCGCACTCGCCCGTAGTGCCGCATATCACAAGCGCGTCTATGCCGGCATCAATTTGAAAATCGATAAGCTTGCCCAAGGCTATGTAGTCGATCTCGCCGTCGCGAAACGGAGTTACAAGAGCGGTTGCCGCGCCCTTGAATATGCATTTTTTTGCTTTGCTCATAAAAATCTCCCCTCTTTCCGCCATTTTGGACTTAAAGTATTGCAAAATTGCGTTGTTCATGTTATAATTATTCGATTAAACAGTATTTCTTTATAAAATTATATGACGGCGGGGAAAAACTCGCCACACGGAGAAAAAATGAACGAAAACAAGGTAATTATAAACGAAAAGGCACCGACCGATCTGGTTACGGCGGATTTTGACTATTATCTGCCCGAGGAGCTTATCGCCCAGCATCCCGAACGCGAGCGCGACCACAGCAGGCTGATGCTTCTTAACAGGGCGGAGGGTACTATCGACCACAAGCATTTTTACGATATTATAGACTACATTAATCCCGGTGACGTCCTTGTCGTAAACGACTCAAAGGTCATTCCCGCGCGCATCTACGGACACGTGGAGGGCAGGGAGGAAGCCACGCTTGAGCTTTTGCTTCTCCGTCAACGCGAGCTTGATGCATGGGAGTGCCTTGTAAAGCCCGGAAAACGAGCTAAGATCGGCATGAGATCGGTCTTTGGCAACGGCATGCTTGAGGGCGAGGTCGTATCAATCACCGACGAGGGTAACAGACTAATAAAATTCAGCTACGACAAGGAAAAATATGAGAACATATACAACGTTCTGAATATTATCGGCCTTATGCCGCTTCCGCCCTATATTACCGAGCAGCTTGGCGACAACAGCCGCTACCAGACCGTTTACGCAAAGGACGAGGGAAGCGCGGCAGCTCCCACCGCGGGCTTGCACTTTACCACCGAGCTTATCGAGAAGCTTAAGGCAAAGGGCGTCGCAATAGCGCCCGTAATGCTTCACGTCGGACTTGGCACCTTCCGTCCCGTAAAGGCTGACAGACTTGACGAGCACGTTATGCACACCGAGTTTTTCTCGGTATCACGCGAGAGCGCAGAGCTTATAAACTCTAGCAGAGCCGCGGGAGGCAGAGTGATCTGCGTTGGCACAACCTCCTGCCGTACACTTGAGAGCGCGTCCGACGAGAACGGTATAGTTCACGCAATGAACGCGGACACAGGAATATTCATTTATCCCGGATATAAATTCAAAGCGGTGGATGCTCTTATAACGAATTTCCATCTTCCGCAGAGCACTCTTATAATGCTCGTTTCCGCTTTTTACAACAGAGAAAAGGTTATGGAGGCGTATAAAACCGCAGTCGAGGAGAAGTACAGATTCTTCTCGTTCGGCGATGCTATGTTTATTCAGTAACAGGGAGGATGCGTTAGGGAAACCCTTTTGGGCAAAAGGGCTTTCCCTAAAACCCTTCCCCAAACCCTTAATAAGAATATATGGTGTAGCCGTTTTGTGATACGAAATGGCTACGAAATAACCCAAGGCTGTTTTATTTGGGAGTTTTTGCGGAGCTTTTTTCAAAAAGCGACCGCGTCTCCCCCCCGCATCCCCGCATTCCCACGAAAGGAGATTATTATGCCTGAAAACAGAATAAAAATTTTGGCAGTGACAGGTCCTACCGCGTCGGGCAAGACGAGTCTTGCTATCGCGCTTGCGCGCGAGCTTAACGGCGAGATAATCTCCTGCGATTCTATGCAGATATACCGCGAGATGGACATCGGTACGGCGAAGCCCACGCGCGAGGAGCAGGCGGCGGTCAAACATCATTTGATAGATATTCTTCCGCCCGACGCTCCGTATTCCTGCTCGGATTACGTTAAGGATGCCGAGGCGGCTATCGCCGATATTGTTGCACGCGGAAAGCTCCCGATCTTCTGCGGCGGAACCGGTCTTTATCTTGACAGACTCCTGCGCGGCGGAAACGACGACGATGCGGCGTGCGACCCCACGATCCGCGAGGAATTAAAGAAATTCTACGAGGAAAGCGGCGCAGACGCGCTCTACGACAGGCTTGTCGCGCTTGATCCGGAGGCGGCGGCAACTATTCACAAGAACAATGTCAAAAGAGTAATGCGCGCAATTGAGATCTGTCTTGTAACGGGACAAAAAAAGAGTGATATCGACAAGAAAAACTCCGAAATGTCGGACAAATATGACGCAACGGTCATCACGCTCGCATTTAACAACCGCGATCTGCTTTACGAGAGAATAGACAGGAGAGTCGACGCGATGATCGACGAAGGGCTTGTTGAGGAAACAAAAAAGCTGCTCCGCATGGGTGTGTTTGAGCGATCAGTTACCGCATCGCAGGCCATAGGCTACAAGGAGCTTTTCCCCTATCTTTGCGGAGAGGACTCGCTTGAAAATTGCATAGACGAGCTTAAACGCGCATCACGCAGATACGCAAAGAGACAGATCACCTGGTTTTCGGGCAAGGACTATACTAAAAAGGTCTTTGCAGACAACGAAAACGGCATGAAAACATTTGAAGAGATTGTAAATATTTCGAAAAAACTCTTTTAATACTTTAAAAATTATGTTATAATATTTATATATAGCCGAATTTGGGGGATAATGTGAGGATCAGATTGCCGCGTAGAGATAAAAGCCGAGTCAAGACCTACAAGCAGACGGTAGTTAATGCCGTCATTCTTGTAGTTGTGCTCTCTGCGTTCTTATACGTTGCGGTTCAGATCTCGCACAACTTCTCCACCCAGGTATCAACGCAGAGGACCCAGACCGTGACCGACGTATCCTACACCTTTTTAGAGGGATGTGTTTTCAAGGACGGCGAGGCGCTTACCGCCTCAGGCGATATAGTACACTATCTTGTTCCGGACGGCGCAAAGGTCGGCGTGGGGCAGGCCTATGCGGAGGTATATTCCGGCACCTCGATCCCATCAGGTGAGAGAAGGGCGACAGAGGACAGGCTCAACGAGCTTTCCGCGCGCATACTGATGCTTGAATCCGGACTTGAGGGCGGCAAAAACACCTCCGATCTCGGAAATATCGGAGATGACATTTCTGACGGTTATTACGCTTATATAGACGCGATCCTTTCGGGGGATATCCCCGCGGCCGACAAGTCGGGTGAGAGCCTTCTTGGATCAATGATAGACTACTCCGCCATAACTCTTGCGGAGAAGACGCAAAACACGCTCTCGAACCTTAAGGGAGAGCGAGAGGCACTTCTGGCAAGCATAGGCGGCACAAAAACAACACTTGTCAGCAACAAAAGCTTTACCTTTTATCGCGAAGCCGACGGCTATGAGTCGACTCTAAATTCATCGCTCGTAAACCGACTTGACCGTGACACGCTTGACACGCTCATGAACACCGACCGAGAATCAACCGGCAATGCGATGGGAAGCATGGTGTATTCCACAAAGTGGTATATTGCGATTCCGGTAGACGAGGCAGGATACGAGACCTTTCGCCAAGGTGTCGGTAGCACTTACGAGGTCGAGTTGCTCGGAAACGACGGTCTTACGGTAAGCATGCTGCTTGAATCTGTTGTGGCAAAGGATACGTCTCCCGTGATGATGCCCGAGGATAGCGGCGAGCTTGAAAGCGAGGTCGGCACAGAGACCGTCGCAGATCACCTTGATACGTCGCGCTCCTATCTGCTGTTTTCAAGCCTTGACCTTGCGAAGATCGCGGGGCTTGACCGCCACGTGAGCGTAAGAATAACGCTGGGCAGCACATCCGGATACCGCGTTCCGCGTGAGGCGGTCTATACCGTCGGCGAGGATACCGGGGTATATATTCTTGTGGGTAATATGATAGAGTTTCGCCGCATCACGGTAATTGGTGAGGGCGATGGGTATTACATTGTAAGCACGTATGAGAGAGATCTTGAGGACAGTCTTACAAGCCAGACTCCATATCTCAACATAAACGATCTGATAGTCACATCGGGCAGAGACCTGTATGACGGAAAGCTACTTGATTAAAATGGACTATTCGTATATTGATGAAAATGTCGCGCGCGTCCGCGAGCGGATAGCCGAAGCGGCAAGGCGGTCAGGGCGAAATGCCGACGACGTGCTGCTTTTGGCGGCTATAAAAAGCGCAGATGCGGGTGAGGTCAACCATCTTCACTCGGCACTTGGAATAAACGACGTCGGTGAGAACAGGGTTCAACAGCTGACCGAGAGATACGACAAGCTTTGGCGTGAAGGGCTGAACATTCACTTCATCGGCTCGCTTCAGACCAACAAGGTCAAATACATTATAGATAAGGTGTCGCTTATTCACTCGCTTGACTCTCTGCGTCTTTGCGACGAGATAGAAAAGCAAGCGGGAAAACGTGGCGTTGTCGCGAAAGTTCTCGTGGAGATCAACTCCGGCAACGAGGAGAACAAGGGCGGCATCGAGCCCTCGGAGGTCGAGCGTTTTTGCGTTGACCTTCAAAAATACAAGTGCATAGAGCTTTGCGGCTTTATGACCATGGCACCGAGATGCGAATGCAAATCTGACTACTATCCCTATTTTGAAAAGACAAGGCTGATAGCCGACAGGGTCTGGACAAACGCGCTTGGTAGATCGGGAAGCCCGATACTTTCAATGGGAATGAGCGAAAGCTTTGATGCGGCGGTCGAATGCGGCGCAACGCTGGTGCGCGTTGGCAGAACGCTGTTTGCAAAATAAATTCCAATATTACAGTTGAGTAAAAAATAAGACTAATATATAAATTGCCCTTCATTTTAAGAGAAGGACACGAAAGGATGAACAAAATGGAAAAGAAATTCTGGTGGTTTTCAAAGAAAAACGATCCCGCTTCCGATTTCACAGAGATTAACAACGGCTACTACGGCGAGGACATGAGAGCAGATGATGCAAGCGCGTCCAACACCGGATACTACGGCTACGGTGACGACAACGGCGACGTAAGCGTAGTTCTTTCGGGCGACCCCTCCAAAAAGGAGCCCCTTACAAAGAAAACATTTTCTCCTCTTACATGCGCAGACAGCGCGGAAATAGTTGACGCCTTTAAGGAAGGCAAGGCTTGCGTTATTTGTGTAGAAGAGCTTGACAAGCCCAATTTCCTCCGCCTCTTCGACTACCTTATGGGTGCCGTTCAGGCGCTTGACGGAACACTCGACAGAATAGACAGAGACACCGTCGTTCTTCTCCCCTACGGAACAGACGAGGATATCTCGATTGACGATATTCCCGATGCCGAGGACGAGGAAGAGGACGAGGATGAATACAAGGACGAGGAGTCCGAGGACGACGGGGATATTGACTGATAACAATCTATCAGGAGGTGCAACGTTTTGCCCGAACCGCTTTATGTTTTGGTCAATTTTGTGCTGATATTCATTGAGGTGCTGTCGTTCGCGATGCTTATCCGCGCCATTCTAAGCTGGCTTACCGACGGATCAAGCAAGATCGCGCGATTCCTCTACGTTCTGACAGAGCCTGCGATCATGCCCGTTCGCAAGCTTATGGTGAAGATGAATTGGCTGCAGAATTCACCTATCGATTTTTCTTTTACTATTACCTATTTCGTGCTGATGATAGTTGAGATAATACTCTCATCCTACATCGGTCTGTAATACGAAATATAATCTCGCCACAAAGCTCCTCTGCACGGTTCTTACCTGCGGGGGGCTTGCGTGCGCGGCGAGCCCCCGACGGGCGATATAACACTGTAAACATTTTAAGCTTAAATACATTTTGTCTTAGTCTTTGCGCCGCATATGTGCAAGCGGAAGACATGTAAGGAGTAACTACAAATGGCAAAGGATTACACAAGTTCACTGAACTTACCTAAAACAGAATTTTCGATGAAGGCAAATCTTCCCCAGAGAGAGCCCGAAATGCTCAAATACTGGGAAGGAATCGACCTATATAAGAGAATGGTCGAGGTCAGAGAGGGAAGAGAGAAGTTCTCATTCCACGACGGCCCTCCCTTCTCAAACGGAAACATCCACATGGGTCACGCCCTTAACAAAATACTTAAGGACTTCATCAACAAATACAAGGCAATGCAGGGCTACAGGATCTCCTACGTTCCCGGCTGGGATAACCACGGAATGCCTATCGAGTCCGCTATCATCAAGAAGAACAAGCTTGACAGAAAGAAAATGTCTATCCCCGAGTTCCGTTCGGCTTGCGAGGAGTTCGCGCTAGGCTTCGTGCATAAGCAGGCAGAGCAGTTCAAGCGTCTCGGTCTTGTTGCAGATTGGGAGAACCCCTACCTCACCATGTCCCCCGAATTCGAGGCGGCAGAGGTAAAGGTGTTCGGCGAGATGTTCAAGAGAGGATACATCTACAAGGGACTTAAGCCCGTTTACTGGTGCCCTAAGGACGAGACCGCTCTTGCAGAGGCAGAGATCGAGTATCAGACCGATAAGTGCACATCTATCTACGTAAAGTTCAAGGTGGCAGACGATAAGGGCAAGCTTGCCTCTGTTTGCGATCTTGACAAGACATATTTCGTTATCTGGACAACTACCACATGGACACTTCCCGGCAACCTTGCGATCGCGCTCAATCCCGACGAGGAGTACGACCTTGTAAAGGTTGAGAGTGGCGAGGTCTACGTGCTTGCAAAGGCCCTTACAGAGGCAACTCTTAAGGCTGCGGGCATCGAATCCTACGAGGTCGTTGCAACATATCAGGGTAAGGAATTTGAGTACATGACCGCTCAACACCCCTTCCTTGACAGAAAGAGTGTTGTTGTTAACGCAGATTACGTTACTATGGACAGCGGTACAGGCTGTGTTCATACCGCTCCCGGCTTCGGCGCAGATGACTATCAGACCTGCCGCCGCTACAACATTGATATTATCGTCCCCGTTGACGACCGCGGTTATCAGACCGAGGACGCAGGCAAGTTTGCGGGAATGTATTACGCCGCATCCAACGACGCTATCCTTGAGGATATGAAGGAATCCGGCGCGCTTCTCGCATCCGAGGAGATCGAGCACGAGTATCCTCACTGCTGGAGATGCAAGTCTCCCATTATCTTCCGCGCAACCCCTCAGTGGTTCTGCTCGGTTGACGCGTTCAAGGACGAGGCCGCAGAATCCTGCAAGGAGGTCAAGTGGCTCCCTGCGTGGGGTGAGGAGAGAATGGTACAGATGATCCGTGAGAGAGCCGATTGGTGTATCTCCCGTCAGCGCCATTGGGGTCTTCCCATTCCCGTATTCTACTGCGATGAGTGCAAGAAGCCCATCTGCAATGATGAGACAATCGCTAAGGTATCCGCTCTCTTTGGAGAGAAGGGATCTAACGCTTGGTTCTCGCTTGAAGCAAGCGAGATCCTCGGCGAGGGCTTCGTATGTCCTCACTGCGGTAAGGCTCACGGCTTTACAAAGGAAACAAACACTCTTGACGGTTGGTTCGACTCAGGCTCATCACACTACGCGGTTCTTGAGTGCAGAGAGAACGAGACATGGCCCTCCGACATTTATCTCGAGGGCGGCGACCAGTACAGAGGTTGGTTCCAGGCATCTCTCCTTACCGCCGTTGGTTCGACCGGCATAGCAAAGGCTCCCTTTAAGGCAGTCCTTACTCACGGTTGGGTAGTTGACGGTGAGGGCAAGGCAATGCACAAATCACTTGGCAACTCGATAAGCCCCGACGACACCGTTAAGAAGTACGGCGCAGAGCTTGTTCGTCTTTGGGCGGCATCCAGCGATTATCACGCTGACGTTCGCTGCTCCGAGAACATCTTCAAGCAGCTCTCCGAGTCCTACAGAAAGATCAGAAACACCGCGCGTATCATGATGGCTAACCTCGGTGATTTCAATCCCGACACTGATATGGTCGCGTTTGACGATATGCTTGAGATCGACCAGTGGATCGTTGCTGAAACCAACAAGCTTGTAAAGCTTTGCATGGAAGCCTACGACGAGTATGAATTCCACATCGTCTACCACGCTATCAATAAATTCTGCACGATAGAGCTTTCCAAGCTTTATATCGATATTACAAAGGACCGCCTTTACGTTGAACGAGCAGACAGCCAGAAGAGAAGAAGCGGACAGAGCGCGCTCTACCACGTTCTCTCTATCATCACAAGACTTCTCGCTCCCGTTATCTCCTTTACAGCAGAGGAGATCTGGAAGGCTATGCCTCACGGTGAGGATGACAAGCTTGAGTCTGTATTCCTCAACGATATGCCCAGATACAGCAAGGCGTTCGCGGACGAAACCGCTGCTCTTATGGCAAAGTGGGATAAGCTCTTTGAGTATCGCGACGACGTAATGAAGGCTCTTGAGCTTGCACGCGCCGAGAAGATGATCGGTAAGTCGCTTGACGCGAAGGTTACGGTATACACGAATGACGACGAGGCTTATAACACTCTCGCGGCATTTGAGTCCGAGCTTGCAACCACATACATCACCTCTCAGGCTTGCGTTGTCAAGGGCGATGCTCCCGAGGGCGCATTCACCGAAACACAGACGGGTATCGCAGTTAAGGTCGAGGCGGCAGAGGGACACAAGTGCGCTCGCTGCTGGTCTTACTCCGACAAGGGAGAGTTCGACGCGGACGGAGATTTCCTCTGCGAGAGATGTAAGAATATTTTGAATTAATTTATGGAATATGGGGGAAGGGAAAACTTCTTGAAAGAAGTTTCTCCCTTCCCAAGCGTCATTTTTGACGCGCACGCGGTGTTTTGCGTAGCAAAAGCCGCCGCGCTCGCGATGCGAGCGCATCGCCCCTAACCCTTTCAAGAACTTCCAATAGAAAGGATTTTTTATGGTAGGAATTATTGTTTCAATAGCCTTGATGCTCGTTGGAGTGGGTCTTGACCAGCTGACGAAATATTTAGTTGTGGCTAATATTGGGCTACACGAGTCGGTTGAAATTATTCCCGGAGTTTTTAATTTCACATACGTTCAGAACGACGGCGCGGCGTTTGGCATGCTTGACGACCAGAGATGGATCTTCCTGGTGCTTTCCACGGTTGCCATTGTCGGTATCGTTGGATTTATGTTCTGGAAGAAGCCGCAGGATAAGCTCTTGCTTGCTTCTCTCACACTTATAGTGTCGGGCGGAATAGGCAACATGATCGACCGCATAGCGCTCGGCTACGTTATAGACTTTATTGATTTCTGCGCTTTCCCAACAATTTGGATGTGGGTATTCAACGTGGCAGACTCCTTTGTTTGCATTGGCGCGGGAATGATGATGCTCTGGCTTATCCTTGACATGGTACGTGATTACAAAAAGGAAAAGGCAGCAAAGAGTTGTGAGGACTCCGGTAATGAGGAATGAAAACGATGCTCGCGATACCCTTGAGCTTGAGGGCGAGGAGAGGGCGACCTTTACTGCGACCGATGACGACAGAGGCGCGAGAATAGATAAATTTTTGTCCGAATGCATGGGCGAGAGCCGCTCATTTGCGGCAAAGCTCATTGAGGGCGGCATGGTTACCGTGAACGGTAAGGTGGCTGCAAAGAATTACAAAATGAGCGCGGGTGACGTCGTTGAGGCGATATTGCCCGAGCCCGAGGCCTGCAAGGCTCTGCCCGAAGATATCCCGCTTGACATAGTCTACGAGGACGAGGACATTATCGTTATCAACAAGCCGAAAGGAATGATAGTCCATCCTGCAACCGGTATATATACCGGAACGCTGGTAAACGCGCTGATGTATCATTGCAAGGACTCTCTGTCGGGTATCGGCGGAGTTATTCGTCCCGGCATTGTTCATCGTATTGACAAGGACACCTCAGGACTTTTGGTAGTTGCCAAAAATGACGAGGCTCACATGTCGCTCTCCGAGCAGCTCAAGACACACACGGTCAGCCGCGTATATCACGCGATAGCCGTGGGAAACATCAAGGACGACGAGGGAACGATAAACAAGCCGATAGGCAGACACCCGACCGACCGCAAGAAGATGGCGGTCATTACCGACCCCGCGCAGAGATCACGCGAGGCGATAACGCATTATACTGTATTGAATCGATTTGCGACACCAACGGGGCGTTTTACCTACGTAAAATGCAAGCTTGAAACGGGAAGGACCCATCAGATAAGAGTTCATATGTCTTGCACGGGTCATCCGCTTGTCGGTGACACGGTTTACGGCGGTGGAAACACAAAATTTGAGGCTTCAAACGCCGCAAATATTCAAGGGCAATGTCTGCACGCAAAGTGCCTTGAGCTGATACACCCGAGAACAGGGGAGCATATGCACTTTGAATGCGAGCTGCCAGACAGCTTTAAAACATTGCTTGAAAAGCTCGAAAAACAAAGTAATTTCTGATTTTAAAGGATAAGAATATGCACGACGAATTAACACAGGTTGATATAAAGAAGATGCAAGAGGAGATCGACTACCGCATGTGCGTTCTTCGCCCCCAGCTCTTGGCAGAGGTGCAGAGAACACGAGAGTACGGCGACCTCTCCGAAAACGCAGAGTACAAAGAGGCAAAGCGCGAAAAGAACGCCAACGAGAGCCGCATCCGCTACCTCAAAAACATGATAGCGACCGCCAAGGTCATTAAGGTGAGAAAGGATAACGACTCGGTCTGCCTTTTCGATACGGTTGCCTACTATGTTGAGGAGGACGATGAGGTCGAGGAGAGAAAGATAGTCACGACTCTCCGTCAGGACGCGCTCAAGGGACTGCTTTCAAAGGAATCCCCCTTGGGCAAGGCACTACTCGGCAAAAAGGTCGGCGACCGCGTGCTTGTACAGGTCAACGATAACTACAGCTACTACGTAGTTATCCGCGCTATCACCAAGGGCGAGGACGACGAAAGCATCCCGATCAGCAGTTATTGAGAGGTGCGAGGGAGAATAAAGGGGGAGAGGGGAAACTTTTTGAAAAAAGGTTTCCCCTCTCCCCCAGCATATTGACAACATCAATATGCGTAGCGACGTTTTGCCTGCAAAACTCGCCGCACTAGCGAAGCCAACGGCTGAGTCTGTGCAACACCCCCACACCCTTTCAAAAACTTTTAATATGTGGGGGTGGGTGGATTGGCGTTAATCTATTGATTTGGGGTTTTTAAGAAAAATTTTAAAAAAGGTATTGACAAGGGCATCTTTTTGTGGTATTATTGTTTGGTCGCAATGCGATAACAGCTAAAAAGACATGGAGAAGTCGCGTAGCTGGTCGAGCGCGCACGATTGGAAATCGTGTAACCGTCAAAAGCGGTTCGAGGGTTCGAATCCCTCCTTCTCCGCCACCATTTTGCAAGCAATTTTTGTTAAAAAAATTGCTTGCATTTTTATTTGTCTTATCTTCTGTCCTTATGTTCTTTAAAGATTCCAAAGAATACTTTGGAGCATAACCATCAAGTTTTAAGTGAATTGTAATACACAAAATAATTTTTGGGTCATCTGGAAGAGAGAACTCTTTTATCTCTATACTGCTTGATTTTATGTTTGTCTATCCTATGCTTGACGGCGTGTGCTCCGCAGGAACCAACATGCGATACGGAAAAGCAGGTAATTGAAAAGGCAGGCTATCCAGATGAAAATGTGGGACTAATGCAGGATATATATTTGTATTAAAGGACAAGAAGGATATGTTTGATATTATGGGTTATTTTGGCCCGGCGTTTTGTTTTGGGAATTTGGATATCCGTCAAGTGTTACATGTGAGCTTGAGGACGGTGAAGTCTGAAAATTCGATTTTATATGCATTTAATCCAAGACGCAACTTATATTGAAAAAGACGGAAAAGAAACCGTACTGTGGGAGCTGGGACAAAACGGGTCTTACCTTTATTGATGAGGATTCATTTTGTGGATAATGAAAGCCTGGGCTGGACAATGGAAAAAGCAACAATTGACTTACCTGTGCCCAAAGGCAAGTGGATAAT
>JAZSBL010000046.1:0-40799 GCA_045602385.1 Eubacteriales bacterium
GTGGACACCCCTATAAATCAAAATTTGAAATTTCGTAGGGGGCGACGGTCTATTAATAACGCCCCGTATATCAAGGCATTGTCGCTTTAAAACAAAGGCTCCCTTGTGTAAAGGGAGCTCCGCCGCAGGCGGTGAGGGATTGTAAATGAAGCATATGCACTAGAACAATCCCTCCGTCTTGCTTCGCAATCCACCTCCCTTTACACAAGGGCGGCTAACGCCAAGCGGAATTTATTCGAAATTTGTAGCCGTGGAGCCCCCGACAAATCAAAGTTCGACACGCGGGCGAAAACCTTCAAAAAAAAACATCACCACAAGCTTTATTAAAAAGAAAGAGCAGGCTCTTGCCTGCTCTTTTCTTGTTGTGAGTGATAAATTCGGCTTTGCCGAATGTTATGAGAGCGCTCCGCGCCCGTTATGAATTTGCTACGCAAATGTTATGATATGATTGCCCTTGTTACTCAAACTGCACCGCAGGTGCATCATAACTATGCGAAGCATATCATAACTCATAACTTGCCGAAGGCAATCATAACTTAAGCGCAACCCATGCGCTTATGCCTCAAGCATTCTTCTTGCGACGTATACTCCGCTTGCAGATGCGTGAGAGAGCGAATGTGTTACTCCGCTACCGTCGCCGATTACGTAGAGGTTCTTATACTTGGTCTCAAGATTCTCGTCAAGCTCGACCTCCATATTATAGAACTTGACCTCAACACCGTAAAGCAACGTATCGTCGTTTGCAGTTCCGGGAGCGATCTTGTCAAGCGCGTAGATCATCTCGATGATTCCGTCCATGATTCTCTTGGGGAGAACAAGGCTGAGGTCGCCGGGTGTCGCCTTAAGCGTAGGACGTGTAAAGGACTCGTTGATTCTCGACGGAGTGCTTCTTTGACCCTTTACGAGATCTCCGAATCTCTGCACGATAACGCCGCCGCCAAGCATGTTGGAAAGGCGCGCGATGCTCTCGCCGTAGCCGTTGGAATCCTTGAAGGGCTCCGAGAAATGCTTTGCGACAAGAAGCGCAAAGTTGGTATTCTCGGTGTGCTTATCCGCACTCTCGTAGCTATGTCCGTTTACGGTGATGATACCGTTTGTGTTCTCGTTAACTACCGCGCCGTGGGGGTTCATGCAGAAGGTGCGTACTCTATCGCCAAACTGCTTTGTGCGGTATACGATCTTACTCTCGTAAAGCTCGTCGGTCAAGTGGTCGAAGATGACCGCGGGAAGCTCCACGCGGACACCGATGTCAACTCTGTTTGAGGTGGTGGGGATGTCAAGCTCGCTGCATACGCTCTCCATCCACGCGCTGCCCGAACGGCCTACCGAAATGATACATTTATCGCAAGAATAGGTCTTCCCCTTTGCCTCGATCTCATAGCCCTCGCCGTCAAGTCTGATGTGGTCGACGTGGGTGTTGAAATAAAAGTCTACCTTGTCCTTGAGGAAGTTATACACGTTCTCAAGCACCTCGTAGTTCTTGTCTGTTCCAAGATGGCGAACCGACGCGTCAAGGAGCTGGAGTCCGTTCTGCATACAGAGCTTCTTGAACTTTGTTCCCGTCGTGGAGTACATCTTTGTGCCCTCACCGCCGTATTTCATATTTATATCGTCAACGTAACGCATAAGCTCAATGGCCTTATCCTTGCCGATATGCTCGTAAAGCGTGCCGCCGAAGTCGTTTGTTATGTTATATTTTCCGTCTGAGAACGCGCCCGCGCCGCCAAATCCGCTCATAATAGAGCAGGTCTTACAGCCGATACAGGACTTAATCTTATCGCCGTCGATGGGGCATTTTCTCTTTTTCAGCTCATTTCCCGCCTCAAAAACCGCTACCTTGAGGTTCTTATTCGCCTCTGCAAGCTCATATGCCGCAAAGATTCCGCCCGGTCCTGCGCCGATGATTATAACGTCGTATTTCATGTTTTTCTCCATAATTTTTTAAAATTTTGGGGGTGCGCGCGGCTTTATTGCCGCATTATCACATTTTAAGTATATCAGTTAATTTTCAATTTGTCAAGGGTAGCGTCCATTACTGCCAAATCGCGCGAAAACAGGGAGCTATTGCCCCCTGTTCTCTTTTTGAGATCTACCTCTCGCCAAAATCAGTGATTAGCGAGCCACTCCTCAGCCTTAACCTTGGATACCGACTTGATGTTCTCCTTTGCGTAAGGGGAAGCCTCGCCGCCGTTTGTGTAAAGGAAGTAAAGACCTGCGGGAGTCTGATAAAGTGTCTCCTCAAAGCCCTCAGCATCGCCGAAGTTGCCCTGTGTGTACTTCTTTACAAGAGTAGCTGTTTCTGTGTCGTATTCTCTTTTGCAAATGATCTTTTTCATGTTAAAAATTCCTTTTCTTTTGATAAAATTACTTGCCGAGGACATATTATACCCGAAAAAGCGCAAAATTGCAAGAGGTTTTTGAAAAATTCTTTAAAATTCCAAAACTAAAAACAGAGCGGACCGGAATCCGCTCTGTTTGTGCTCTATTTTATCTTAATACCGTTTGCAGTTTCCTCGATTGTGCTCTCGTAGAACTTGGTGAGCGCGCGGACCATATACTCTGTGTCCTTTGCTCCCGCAGTTTCAAAGCTTGAGTGCATCGCAAGCTGTGCAAGTCCGATGTCCACCGTCTTGACCGACACCTTAGTGTTTGCTATGCTTCCAAGCGTTGAGCCGCCCGGCATATCCGCGCGGTTGCAATAGCACTGATACGGTACGTCCGCGATCTCGCAGATGAGCTTAAAGACCGCAGAGGAAACACCGTCGGAGGTGTATTTCTGTTTTGCGTTATACTTAATGACTACGCCGCCATTCATCTTAACAGTGTGATTTTTGTCGGCATACTCGGGATGGTTGGGGTGGATCGCATGCGCGTTATCACAGGAAACCATGAAGCTGTTTGCAATCGCGCGTCTGTAATCTCCGCATGTCGCAGAGCAAATTCTTTCAAGTGTATCGTAAAGGAAAGTTGACGCGGCTCCCTGCTTGGTGCTGCTGCCCACCTCCTCGTTATCGAAGAGCGCGTAGACCTTTGTCGCCTCGCTCTCCTTTGCAGAAATGAATGCGGTAAGTGATGCAAATGCGCACTGGAGATCATCAAGACGAGGCGCGGAAACAAAGCTGCCCCACTCTGCTCCGTCCTGACAATTATACACGTAAAGGTCGTATGCAAGAATATCGTCTTTCTCTGCTCCGACAAGCTCCGAGAGGAAATCAACAAATTTCTTTTCGGTGTGATCGTCACCGTAAAGCGGAATGAGATCGACCGCCGCGTTGAATTTGAATCCGGTGTTGACCTCTCTGTTCATATGGATCGCCACGTTGGGAATGATAACACAAGGCGCCTTTGAGTCAACCAGCTTTATCTCTACGCCATCCTCTGCCGCTACACTGACTCTGCCCGCGATCGCAAGAGGTCTGTCAAGCCACGTGGAATATATCGGGCCGCCGTAAACTTCGGTTGACAGGCGCTCATATCCGCCGCCGACAAGATCCGCGTTATCCTTTATCTTAAGGCAGGGGCTGTCCGAGTGCGAAGCGGTGATCATAAATCCGTTTTTACACTTCTCCGCTCCACTAAACGCGATAAGCGACGAGCCGTTGCGGCGCACGAAATATTTGCCTCCCTCGGCTATATTCCACTCTCCGCCCTCGTAAAGCTCGGTGTATCCCGCGCCGACGAGTATCTTTGCCGCGCTCTCACACGCGTGGTAAGCCGTGGGAGATCTCTTTATATATTCAAAAAGCAGTTTGTTCATAACGTCACCGTCCAAAAATTAATTACAGTTCAATTATAACCGCTTTGCGGACGAAAGTCAACAAATTTTGAAAAAATACCCCTTTTTACCCTTTTGTACGATCAACACTTCCGGTTTTTGTTTATTCATTCCAAATAAACCTGCAAAAATCAATTTTTGTCCATTGTTTTTTTTAATAAAACCCTTTACTTTTATTTTAATATATGATATTATTAAAGGTGGGTGACTATGCCGTCTTGGCGGCAGACGCATCCAATGACTTGTTTATAAAAATTTTAATATTTTCTCAGGAGGAAAATCCAACATGGCAATCCAAAGAAAAAAGCTTTCCATGGACGGTAACCAGGCTGCGGCTCACGTATCCTACGCGTTTACCGAGGTTGCGGGTATCTATCCTATTACCCCTTCCAGCCCCATGGCAGACTACACCGACCAGTGGTCGGCTCAGGGACTCAAAAACATCTTCGGAACTTCCGTTAAGGTAGTCGAGATGGAGTCCGAGGCAGGTGCTGCAGGTACCGTTCACGGTTCTCTTGCATCCGGTGCTCTCACAACGACCTATACTGCATCTCAGGGTCTTCTTTTGATGATCCCCAACATGTATAAGATCGCCGGTGAGCTTCTCCCCGGTGTATTCCACGTTTCCGCGCGTGCAGTTGCTTCCCACGCACTCAACATCTTCGGCGACCACTCCGACGTTTACGCTTGCCGTCAGACAGGCTTCGCGATGCTCGCTGACACCAACCCCCAGGAGGTTATGGACCTCGGTGCGGTTGCTCACCTTGCTGCAATCAAGGGCCGCGTTCCCTTCCTTAACTTCTTCGACGGATTCCGTACTTCTCACGAGATCCAGAAGATCGAGGTCTGGGACTATGCCGATCTCGAGGAGATGCTTGACAAGGATGCAGTTGCTGCCTTCCGCGCTCACGCTCTCAATCCTAACAACCCCGCAATGCGCGGTACCGCTCAGAACGGCGATATCTTCTTCCAGAACAGAGAGGCCTGCAACAAGTACTACAACGCTCTCCCCGAGATCGTTGAGGAGTACATGGACAAGGTAAACGCAAAGCTTGGTACAAACTACAAGCCCTTCAACTACTACGGCGCACCCGATGCAGACCGCGTTATCGTTGCTATGGGCTCTGTATGTGACGTTATCGAGGAGGTTATCGATTACCTCAACGCAAAGGGCGAAAAGGTTGGTCTTGTAAAGGTAAGACTTTACCGTCCCTTCTCTGCCGAGCGTCTCGTTGCAGCTATTCCCGCAACCGCTAAGAAGGTTGCAGTTCTCGACAGAACCAAAGAGCCCGGCTCTCTCGGTGAGCCCCTCTACCTCGACGTTGTTACTTCTCTTGCAACTCAGGGCAAGACAGACGTCAAAGTCGTTGGCGGCCGTTACGGTCTCGGTTCCAAGGATACAACTCCCGCTTCCGTATTCGCAATCTATGAGAACCTTGCAAAGGATGCTCCCAAGGCAAACTTCACAGTTGGTATCGTAGACGACGTTACAGGTCTTTCCCTCGAGGAAAAGCCCGCTCCCGACACAGCTCCCGCAGGCACTATCGCATGCAAGTTCTGGGGTCTCGGCGGTGACGGTACAGTTGGTGCAAACAAGAACTCTATCAAGATCATCGGTGACCACACCGACAAGTATATCCAGGCTTACTTCCAGTATGACTCCAAGAAGACCGGCGGTATCACAATTTCCCACCTCCGCTTCGGTGACAGCCCCATCAAGTCTCCCTACTATATCAACAAGGCAGACTTCGTTGCTTGCCACAACCAGGCATACCTCAAGAAGTACGATATGGTTTCCGACGTTAAGCCCGGCGGTACCTTCCTTCTTGACTGCCAGTGGTCCACAATCGAGGAGCTCAACGAGCATCTTCCCGCACAGGTTAAGAAGTACCTCGCAGAAAACGGCGTAAACTTCTACACCATCAACGCAACAAAGCTTGCTATGGACCTTGGTAACGCTAAGGTTAAGAACACAGTTCTCCAGTCTGCATTCTTTGCACTTGCAAAGATCCTTCCCGCAGCTGAGGCCATTGAATATATGAAGTATATGGCAACGAAGTCCTACCTCAAGAAGGGACAGGCTATCGTTGACCTCAACCACGCGGCAATCGACGCGGGTGCAGGCGCATTTGTTAAGGTTGACGTTCCCGCAGAGTGGGCTAACTGTGAGGCAGACGCTCCCGCGGCTAAGGTTTCCGGCGATCGCGCAGACCTCGTTGACTTCGTAAACAACGTTGTTAAGCCCACAAACGCAATGAAGGGTGACAGCCTCCCTGTTTCCGTATTCGAGTCTTACGTAGACGGTCAGTTCCCCCAGGGCTCTGCCGCTTACGAGAAGAGAGGCGTTGCAGTTATGGTTCCCGAGTGGGTTCCCGAAAACTGTATCCAGTGTAACAGCTGTGCATTCGTATGTCCTCACGCTACCATCCGTCCCTTCGCTATGACCGAGGAGGAGGCAGCTGCAGCACCCGAGTCCACAAAGTTCGCTGCAAAGCCCGTAATCAAAACAAACTACAAGTTCACAATGGCAGTATCTCCCCTTGACTGTATGGGTTGTACCCTCTGCGTAAAGGCATGTCCCGTTAACGCTAACGTTGACAAGAAGGCAGCCGCAGCAGGCGAGAAGGCAGATCCTTCTAAGTACGCGCTCAAGATGGTTCCCCAGGCAACTCAGGAAGCACAGCAGGCTGCATTCGACTATGCAGTTGCTAACGTTGCAGAGAAGCCCGAGATCATCAACAACACCGTTAAGGGCTCCCAGTTCAAGCAGCCCCTCCTTGAGTTCTCCGGCTCTTGTGCAGGATGCGCAGAGACAAGCTACGCTCGTCTTGTAACACAGCTCTTCGGTGAGAGAATGTATATCTCCAACGCAACAGGTTGTTCCTCCATTTGGGGTGGCTCCGCTCCCTCTACTCCTTACACAGTAAACAAGGAGTCCGGCCGCGGTCCCGCTTGGGCAAACTCCCTCTTCGAGGATAACGCTGAGCACGGTCTTGGTATGTATATCGGTCAGAAGACCATCCGTGAGAACCTCATTTCCAAGGTTGAAGCTATGGCAAATAGCGACAAGGCAAGCGCAGAGTTCAAGGCGGCGGCTGAGAAGTTCCTTGAGACAAAGGACAACGGCGCGGCTAACGAAGTAGCTACAAAGGCTCTTATCGTAGAGCTTGAGAAGGCTGCAGAGGCAGGCTGCCCCACAGCTTCCGAGATCCTCTCTGAAAAGAACTACCTCAACAAGAAGTCCATGTGGATGTTCGGTGGCGACGGTTGGGCTTACGATATCGGTTTCGGCGGTCTTGACCACGTACTCGCTTCCGGTGAGAACGTAAACATCTTCGTATTCGATACAGAGGTTTACTCCAACACGGGTGGACAGGCTTCCAAGGCCTCCAACATCGGTCAGGTTGCTCAGTTCGCAGCTGCAGGTAAGGCAATCGGCAAGAAGAACCTTGCAGAGATCGCTATGTCCTACGGTTACGTTTACGTTGCACAGGTTGCTATGGGCTATGACACCAACCAGCTCCTCAAGGCTCTCACAGAGGCAGAGGCATACAACGGTCCTTCCCTTATTATCGGTTACGCTCCCTGTGAGATGCACGGTATCGCTAAGGGCGGTATGCAGAACTGCCAGCTTGAGATGAAGAAGGCTGTTGAGGCAGGCTACTGGCAGACATTCAGATACAATCCTGCTCTTGAGTCGGGCAAGCTTATCATCGACTCCAAGGAGCCTACCGCAAGCTACGTTGACTTCATCAAGAACGAGACTCGTTACGCTCGTCTTGCACAGTCCAACCCCGAAAGAGCTGCCGCTCTCTTCGCAAAGGCTGAGGCTAACGCAAAGGCTAAGTACGACCGCCTCGTAAGAATGGGCAAGCTTTACGAATAATATGAGATAAAGATATGCGGGGAGAAAACTTTTGAAAAAGTTTTTCTCCCCGCACCCCTTTTTCAAAACCTTTAATAAAGGGTTATAGGTAAAGCATATATAAAAAGGAGAATCCGCTTGGATTCTCCCTTTTTTGATTTGAACGGTAAATTGGGATTTGTGGGGGGACTTCATGGCTACAAACACTTTTGTTATCCGTCGCTTTTTCAAAAAGCGACCGCCAATCCAACGCGCGGAGCGTTGGTCGCGCCTCGCAAGGCGCGAAATTTTCTTGCGGCATTTCTTTTTTGCCAAGCTTTTGTTGCTTTAAGAAATTACTCGGACTCCCTGCTTGCAGGGAGCGGTTTCGGCAAAACGACTTTGCTTTTAGATTGGCTACACGCCGAATATTTTGGGCCTCTTGTGTCAAAGAAAAAAGCGGGTAAAGGAATAAGATACGCCTATGTAGCAAAAGGGGAACCCCCCACTTGTGTGGTTCCCCCTGCCATCCCTCACGGGCTGGCATTCCCCCTCTGTGGCGCTTTCGAACGATAAGGGGTTTCGCCCTCTGCGGAGGGCGACCAACGCTCCGCGCGTTGGATGGGCGCAAGCCTTTGAAAAGGCTTGACCGAAACTTTAATGCCGCTTCGCGCTGTAGCCATAAAGTCCCCGACAAATCAAAAATTGAAGTACAAGCACAAAGGAGAATCCCGTGGATTCTCCTTTGTGTTATGCGCGATAGTGCGCTATGTTGTTTAGATTTAAGCTCCCCTCTCAACACCGGCCTTGATCAGCGCGGAAAGCACGTCCTCATCATAGGTCAAGAGAATCGACGCGATCTCGCCGCCGCTTGTAATTGCGACCTCAAGGCGTTTTTGCGCCGCAAACTGCGCGTCATATGTGTATCTTTCCTTCTCTTTGCGGTCGCCTGCGACCTCTTTTTTGTTTTCTTGCGTTACTACGCGGACAAAATCAATGCATGAGGTGGAAACGTGGCAGACCTTGCGCTCACGCTTGCCCGTCGCCTCGTATATAATGAGGTCGTACACGCCATCGCTGCCCTCTGCAGCGCCCAAAGCAGACTCAATTATAACGGTGTGCCGCACAAACAGGTGCGCGGTGGCGATATATATAGAATAGGTAAAGAGCGCAACGCCCAACGTTTGCAATATCCACGGATACGGGACATTTCCTCCGCTTGCGGCAATATACGCAACCGCGCCTCCGATAAGAGAAAGAATTGCCGATGCCTTGGCTCCTCTGTTTTTTAGTTCGATTGTTTTTTTGAACATAACGCTCACCCCCTAAAGCTCTTTGCCAGAGTTATAAGCGTTTCCCTCTCGTTGAGCGCAGGCTCGTCTATCACTCGGTCAAGAAGATATGACATAACACCACCGATAGTTCTCGGCTCGATTCCCGCGGATATAAGGTCGGTTCCACCCACCTTGAGCGAAGCAATTGTTACACATGGGCTATTTTTAGTCTCGTTTTTTATTAATTCCGCAAGGTCGGGGCAGTTATGGAGCATTGCCGCATCATAGGCAAGCTCGCCGTACTCAAAGATCATTCTACGAGCGTTCTTCTCTGTAATTTCCGCGCAAAAAGTCTTTTTATCGCATAGCTTTTTGATGCTTTGTGACTCTGCGCGCGAGAGCTTCAAGGACGAGAGATCGTCAACACTGTCATTTTCAAAGAACAGCGCCGCCATTCTCGTTTCAAATCTTTCAGGAAGATCAAGCAGGAATCTTTTAGGCTTTTTTATGTCCGCGTGAATATATTTGTAAAGTCCAAGCTCGAAAATAAGCTCCGATCCTACGTCTGCGCCGCTTGATTTCAGCATCTTTTTAAGTTCGACAATTTTGCGCTCAATCGATACCTTTTCAAGTCCCGAGGCGAGCTTTTTTGCCGCCATTTTGGTGTTTTCCTCAATTTTAAAGCCAAGAGTCGCCGCAAATCTCACCGCTCGCAGAATTCTCAGCGCATCCTCATCAAATCTGCGCTCCGGATCCCCCACCGCGCGAATAATTTTATTGTTTATATCATTAATTCCGCCAAAAACGTCTATTATCTCATCTCCGCGCGCCGCCATCGCATTCACTGTAAAATCACGGCGAGCAAGATCGTCCTCTATATTTTTCGTGAAGATGACTTTGTCGGGGTGACGCGAATCGGTATAACTGCCGTCGATGCGGAAGGTAGTTATCTCGTAGGTCTCACCTTCAAGCAAGACCGTAACGGTTCCGTGCTTTAACCCTGTGGGAATCGTTCTGACGCCCTCGAGAGTGAAAATCTCTATCATTTTTTCGGGAGAGGAGTCGGTAGTCATATCCCAATCGGACGGTTCTCTGCCCATTATCGCATCACGGACACAACCGCCGACCGCGTATGCGCGATAGCCGTGCTTGTTCATGATTTCCATGATTTTTATCACGTTTTCCGGATAATTCATTCTATACGCCTCTCCTTTCATAATATTCTTGTGTAAATTTAGAGCTATATTTAGCCTGTTTTATATAATTTCTCTCTTTTTGCCGATCTCCTCGCCGTCTTGTGGGAGCTTTGAGAGGAAGATCATCATTGCAGGTAGTGTCACGATAGCTGTTATTACGTATGCCGTGGGCTGCGCCAATTCAAGTCCCCAAAGTCCGTTGCCGTAATATTTTTCAAACAGATAAGGCAAAAGATAGAGCATTGGAATAAAGGCAATTCCGTTTTGGAGTGCCGAGAGCAGGATCGCAGGAACACGCTTACCTATGCTTTGGAACATCATGTTTCCAACCACTGTTGCGGGTAGTACCCAAAGCACCATACAGTTGATGCGGAGCGCCTCAACGCCAATTCTTGTTACAAGCTCGGTTCCCTCCGAGTTGAATATTCCGATTATCTGCGGCGCCAGCGCATAGCAGACCGCCGAGAGCGAGCCAATAAGGAAAAGCCCGAAGAACATTGTAAAGTAGCTTCCTTTTTTAACTCTGCTATACCTCTTTGCTCCGTAATTAAACGCCGCAACAGGCTGGAAGCCCTGTCCTATGCCAAGACCGACACAGAAGACGAACTGAACGACCTTTGAAACGTAGCCCATCGCCGCGATTGCCGCAGAGCCGTAGACCTTCGCCTGAACGTTGAGAACGCCGACCGAAATGCTTGAAAGTCCTTGACGGATAAGGCTTGGCAGACCGGTTGAAATGATGTCCCAGACAATACGCGGGCTGATAAATCCACGTGTAAATCTAAGCTTACTTTGTGTTTTGCCAAGCAAGAACGGGGTTATCAGTATAATAAGGCTTATATACTGCGATACAGCCGTTGCAATTCCGGCTCCCGCGGTGCCCATGCCGAGCCGCATAACCAAAATATAGTCAAAAAGAATATTAAGAATTCCACCCGAGGTAAGACCGACCATTGCAAGCGTCGCCTTGCCCTCGTACCTGAGCACGTTATTAAACACGCAAGAGGTTGTCATTGCGGGCGCGGCTATCAGAATATACAGCGCATAATCCTTTGCGTGCGGCAAAATATCAGGTGTACTACCCAGAAAAATCATCAAAGGCTCAAGCAGCAGAAGCCCTGTTGTCATTATCACCGTTCCACTCAAAACGGCAAGCAAAACGCTCGACGTCAGAAAATCGCCCGCCCTCTCCGAGTCCTTAGCTCCGAGCAAGCGGCTTACGTGGCTTCCCGCACCGTGACCGTACATAAATCCAAACGCCTGAAGTATCGCCATGATACTGAACACTATACTTGTCGCGCCACCGGCGCTGTTGCCGAGTGTGCTTACAAAGTAAGTGTCCGCCATATTGTAAATATTGGTGACCAGCATACTTATCGTGGTCGGGAGACCAAGCGCTAAGACGAGCCGCCAGACCGGCGTTTCGGTCATTTTTATATAGTGAGATTCACTTTTAGTCAGTGACACTTTGTTTTCCTCTTGTTTTTTCAACTTGTGATTTGTTTATCAACAGGTTGTTTTATTTTCTTGCTACACCCGTAGCTTTCGCTGCCTCAATTACCGCTTTTGCCACTATCGGCGCGACGTCTTTGTTGAGCGCGGAAGGAATGATATTATCCTCGCAAAGCTCCTCATCAGGGATAAGAGAGGCAAGCGCGCGCGAAGTCGCAACCTTCATCTCTTCATTTATCCGGCTCGCACGGCAATCAAGCGCGCCACGGAAGATTCCGGGGAACGCAAGCACGTTGTTTATCTGATTGGGGAAATCGGAGCGTCCCGTTCCGACGATCCTCGCTCCGCCGCGCTTTGCCTCGTCGGGCATTATTTCGGGCGTGGGGTTTGCCATTGGGAAAACAATGGCGTCTTTTGCCATTGAAGCAACCATCTCTGCGGTAACAACGCCTGGTACCGAAACACCGACAAAGACATCTGCGCCCCTCATTGTTTCAGCAAGGCTTCCGTTCTCGCAGTCACGGTTCGTGATCTTCGCCATCTCTTCCTGCGCAGGGTTGTTTTCAGGCTTGCCTTCATATATCGCGCCAAATCTGTCCACCATAGTGAGATTCTTAACACCGAGATTCAGAAGATGCTTACCTATGGAAATTCCCGCCGCTCCCGCGCCGTTTATGACCACCTTTATTTCGCCGATGTCCTTTTTAACTATCTTAAGCGCATTGAGAAGTGCCGCACCGACAACAATCGCCGTTCCGTGCTGATCATCGTGGAACACGGGAATGTCGCATATTTCCTTAAGCCTGCGCTCTATCTCAAAGCAACGCGGCGCGCTTATATCCTCAAGATTGATTCCGCCAAACGAGCCTGACAAGAGATATACCGTTCTGACTATCTCGTCCACGTCTCGGCTCCTGATGCAAAGCGGAAACGCGTCAACGTCGGCAAATGTCTTAAAGAGGGCGCATTTACCCTCCATAACGGGCATTCCTGCCTCGGGACCTATATCTCCAAGACCAAGTACCGCCGTTCCGTCGGTAACGACGGCTACGAGATTAGAACGACGCGTCAGCTCGTATGATTTATCTATATCCTTTTGTATTTCAAGACAAGGCTGTGCAACACCGGGAGTGTACGCAAGTGATAAGTCCTCGCGGCTCTCTATAGGGCAACGTGTGACCACCTCGATCTTTCCTTGCCACTCGCAATGCTTTTTCAAAGATTCTTCCGCTATAGACATTGTCTTTTCTCCTTTTACCTGTAAATATCGTCAAATCTAACAATATTGCTCCATGCGCGGTGTCCGTTCTCATCGGTCACTTCAGCCCTGACAAATCTTTCTCCATCCTTTATAAAATAATTTGCCTCAATGAGATTTTCACCGTCGATTATCTTGCCCGGTGTCTGTCCCATATCCGAGAAGAACTCGATCTTAAGCGCGGGAGAGCAGATAACTCGCACGCGGTCGGCGCCACGCCGCTCAATGTGAATCTGCGGACCCTCAGTAGCGTAAAATCTACCCTGACGGATCGCACGAATGATATGCGAGCTGTCCATATCGGTAGCCTCTACCATAAGGGAGCAAATAAAATCCTCATCCTCGTAGCAGTTAACACCGTTTGATGCTACAAGAACAGGAGAGCTGCCAAGACCCGAAAGTCTGTCTACAATATTTCCCGCATATCCGTCGCAGGTCTTACCGTATTCGACCTCGGAGTTGAAAATTTCTATTCCGTCAAAGCCCTCAAGGTCAAGAAGCTCCTCGGCTCGGTTACCGTTGTGCGCAGGGTATGCAATGATCGCAATACCGTTGCGCTTTTTTATCATGTTGACGATTTCCTTAGCCTTTGCGCGCGCCGTCTTCTTCATGTTCTGCCACGCCACAGGAATCTCGGGGTCACTTGTCATACCGATTCCGAGAATGTGATAAGCCTCCTCGCCCTCGCCAAGACCTCCAACGCTGTATTCACATCCCGACAAGAGCTTAACTCCGGAAAGCTCGCCCTCCGGGGTATATTCCCAATTTTCAGTCAGAGCTATCGCATCATAGCCATGCTCCAGATATTCCTCCGCAAGAAAGCGCGCAGGCGCATCCTTGCCCGCTTGCGTGTGAAGCGCCACTTTTATTCTTGTTTTACCTAAAATATCTACGAACATATCCTACCTCCAAGCGATACATATTTTCCTATTATATATTTTATCACACAGCGAGGATTAAATCAAGCGGTTTGATGATTTTAGGTAAATTTTGATTTGTCGAGGGGATGCCACGGCGGTGTCTTTTGAAAGTTTTCGCTCAAGCAGAGTTTGCATGGCAAACTCGAGCAAATCTCGCTTGCGAGTTTGCATTTTTTCTCAAAAGGCTTGGCTGAGCCGCCGAGCACGGCGGTCACTCTCCGCAGAGAGCGAAATCCCTTATCGTTCGAAAGCGCCACTGAAGGGTGAATTTCGGCTACGCCGAAAGAGGGGGGACCTTCGGTGGGGAGTACTTCGCCAAAGGCGAAGTGAGAACCGCACAAGTGGGGAGTTCCCCTTTTCTACATAAGGTTACTTTTAATCGTTCTCCGCTTTTCTTTTGGCAAAAGAGGCGCAAAATATTCGGCGTGTAGGCAAGCTTAATCAAAAACACCTTGCCGAAACCGCTCCCTGCAAGCAGGGGGTCCGAGTAACCTGTAAAAAGAAAGACGCCACATACGCCACAAGGCGAGTAGTGGGCGCCACTGCACCGCCTGTGCGGTATGTTTCGCGCCTTGCGAGGCGCGACCAACGCTCCGCGCGTTGGATGGGCGCAAGCCTTTGAAAAGGCTTGACCTAAACTTTAATGCCGCTTCGCGCTGTTGCCGTGAAGTCCCCCGATAAATCGCAATTTGTTTGTATCAACAAAAAAGACACCGCGTTTTTTGCGGTGTCTTTTTTAGCTTTAATAGGTTGGCGTATCGAGATACCAATTGCCTCTCTCAAAGACAAATCCAAGCGAAACGGTCTCCTTTTCGTTAGGCTTGTCAATCGTATAGCTCTCAATTGTGATATTGATATATTCATCACTTGACGGCTTTACTATCTCAATGGTGGAATAGTCGTATATTCTCTCCTGAAGCTTGAAATCCACCGCCTCCCGGTTCTGGAACAACCAATCCGAGGTCTCATAAAAGCGTAGGTACGCCGCGGCGTTGCCCGTCAAATATCCGTCAAACGCTGTTTCATATATCGCTTTGAGATATTCCTCTGAATATATCTTCTCCGCGGCGGCCTTCATATCATCTGTACTGAGATATTCCGAATCCTCAAGCGCCCTGTTGTACGCCGTATATTGGTCATCATAATAAACACCAAGCTCGCTTGAAAGCAGGCCCTCTCGGTCGTATACCGGAATTCCTTTGCCAAAAAAGAGTGTATTTATCTCTCTTGATCCCTCAATGAGGTAGACCATTCTGTCTTTAACGTCTTCAAGCGCAGGAGCGTTCCCTGAGCATGATGCCGACGACAAGGCTACCGCTATTATAATAATTATAAGCATTGCTGCCGCAAATGTTTTTTTCATGCTCAAAGGCTCTCCTTTTCTTTTTTATTCTTCTGCGGGTGTCTCTGCGGTATCTACCGCTTCCTCACCCTCTGATATTTCCTCGTCAGACTCCTCTTCCTTGGCGACGTTTGTGATGTTGACCAGCTTCTGGCCCTCCTCAAGTCTCATGACGATAACTCCGGATGCGGTTCTTGAGTACGTTGAGATACCCTCCGCAGGCGTTCTGATAATGATTCCGTTGTCGGTGATCATCATTACGTCATCCTCGTCGGATACCGCAATAATTCCTGCCAAGAGACCCGTCTTGTCGGTGAGATTGTGACAGATAACACCTCCGCCTCCGCGGTTCTTCATAAGTCTGAAGTCGTCAAACTCGGTTCTCTTACCAAAGCCGTTCTCTGTGATCGTGAGGAGCTTCTTATCCTCCTCAACGCTTACTACGCCGATAACGTAGTCGTCGTCCTTAAGACGAATTCCGCGGACACCGCGGCTGACACGTCCCATAGCACGGACCTCGCCCTCGTCAAACTTAACGGCATTACCGTTCCTTGTTGCGATGATGAGCTGCTTATTTCCGTCTGTCTTCGTGACAAAGAGTAATTCATCGCCCTCGTCAAGATTAATGGCGATCTTACCGCCCTTTCTCTGGTACTCGTACTCGGAAAGGAGAGTCTTCTTGATAACACCCTGTCGGGTTACCATTGTGAGATACTCGTAGTCGGTAAATTCGTTGACCGCGATTACCGCCGTTACCTTCTCGTCCTTTTCAAGCTCCAAAAGGTTGACTATGTTGCTTCCCTTAGCGGTTCTCGATGCTTCGGGGATCTGGAATGCGCGAAGCGCCTGAACGCGGCCACGGTTTGTAAAGAACATCATTGTAGAGTGGCTGAATACCGCCTCAACTCTCTCAATAAAGTCCTCGTCGCGCGCAGTCATACCCGTAATACCCTTACCGCCTCTGTGCTGTGCGGAGTAGGTGTCCGAGGGCAGACGCTTGATGTATCCCGCGCGTGTCATTGTAATTACACAGTTGTGCTTTTCGATAAGATCCTCAAGATCGATGTCGTCAAGAGCCTCTTCGATATTTGTTCGTCTGGGATCGGCGTACTTTCTCTTTATCTCAAGAAGCTCGGTCTTGATGATCTCTTTGATCTTGGACTCATCCGCAAGTATGCCCTCAAGCTCCTCAATAAGAGCGTAAAGGCGCGCAAGCTCGTCCTCTATCTTCTGTCTTTCCATACCGGTCAAGCGTCCGAGAGTCATCTCAACTATCGCCTGAGCCTGAATGTCGGAAAGTCCGAATCTCTCCATCAATGTTATCTTTGAGGAATTTATAGACTCGCTCGTCTTCATTATCTGAACGATCTCGTCTATATTATCGTTTGCGATCTTGTATCCCTCGAAGATATGCGCTCTCGCCTTTGCCTTTGCAAGATCAAATTCTGTGCGGCGGCGGATTACAGACTCCTGATGCTCGATGTAGTAGTCAAGGATCTGCGCGAGGTTAAGTACCTTAGGCTCCTGACCTACGACTGCCAAGAAGTTAGCAGAGCAGGTGTCCTGAAGCTGAGTGTACTTGTAAAGCTGGTTGAGGATAACCTGTCCGTTAGCATCCTTCTTGAAGTCGATAACGATCTTCATACCGTCTCTGCCCGATTCGTCGCGGATATCGGTAATACCCTCGATCCTCTTGTCGTTAACAAGGTTGGCGATAGACTCGCAGAGCATCGACTTGTTTACCATATAGGGAATCTCGGTTACGATAATGGTTCTCTTTTCCTCATCTATCTCAGCCTTTGCGCGTACAACGATCCTACCCTTACCCGTCGTGTAAGCGTCGATTATGCCGCTTGTACCGTGGATAGTCGCTCTTGTCGGGAAATCGGGACCCTTGATAAACTCCATAAGCTCGGCGATAGAGCACTCAGGGTTCTCCATGCGATAAATTGTACCGTCAATAACCTCACCTAGGTTGTGAGGGGGAACATTAGTAGCCATACCGACCGCGATTCCGACAGATCCGTTAACAAGGAAGTTCGGGAATCTTGACGGAAGCACCGCAGGCTCACGAAGTCTGTTATCAAAGTTCGGAACGAAATCAACGACCTCTTTTTCAAGATCACGTGTCATTTCGTCCGCGATCTTGTCAAGCCTTGCCTCTGTATAACGGTAAGCAGCAGCACCGTCGCCGTCCACCGAACCGAAGTTACCGTGTCCCTCTACAAGCGGATAACGGAGCGAGAAGGGCTGCGCCATTCTTACCATCGTGCCGTAAACCGAGCTGTCACCGTGTGGGTGATAGCGACCAAGCACGTTACCAACAGTCGTAGCAGACTTGCGGAAGGGCTTATCGTGTGTCAGATGATCCTCGTACATAGCGTAGATTACTCGGCGCTGACCGGGCTTCATACCGTCTCTTACGTCGGGAAGTGCTCTGGACATAATGACAGACATGGAGTATTCGATAAAGGACTTCTTTACCTCTTTTTCCATGTTAATATCAACGATCTTCTGATTTTCAAACAAATATACATCGTTGTCATGCTGCTGTTTGCTCATTTATATTTCCTCTTTCTTAAATCGACTTGCGGATCAGACCCTCAAGTCCTTCTTTTTTTCTTTAAATAGCGTATATATCAGCTTGACCGCGCCGTATGCGACGATCATAAAAATTACACACGAAATAAACTCAGGTATTATCAGCCTTCCAAATGCTCCCCATATCTCATAGCTTGAAGAAAGCATTATAAAATACACAAACGTGAAAAGCAGATGTATCGCCCCCATCATAGCCGTATAGACAAGGTAGGAGAGAAAATTACGACGTAGTATCACCTTTGGTAAAGCGCCGCAAATATATCCGCATATCGCGTAAAGCATGGGGGAAAGCGAAACGCCTCCCGAGCCTAATGCCCAGACCAATATTCCACCGACAAGGCCGAATATTGCGCCGTATTTTTCTCCCAAAACAAATCCGATCGCGCATACAAGCGCAAAACACATATCAGGTACAACACCGAACAGTACTATGTCCGCGCATTGAAGCACCGCGGCAAATACAAGCATGAGGCTGAAGAACAGTATGTAAAGCGCGTGGCTTATCGGGGTTATCTTCCCTTTTTTTCTTTCAGCTGCGGTCATTTCACTTCACCACCGCTCTCATATCCTGTGATGACGACCACGTATTTCAACTCATCAAGCTTGACCGCGCACTCTACCGTTGCAGTCTTGGTCCTTGAAAAGCCGTCGGTGTCAACACCGGTGACAACACCTATGAAAATACCGCCCGGGTAAACACTTCCCTCTCCGCTGGTATATACCAGATCGCCAACCTCTACGTCAGCCTCCTCGGATAAATACTTCAAGGTGCAATGCCCCGTATCCTTATACACGATATCGCCCGAAAGTACCCCTACCTCTCCGCTTCTGTGAATATACGCGCCCGCAGAGGCGGAAGCCTCGTTAAGCACCCTCACACGCGACCAGGTGTCACCTGCGTCGCACACGGAGCCGACAAGCCCCTCGGCTACCATAACAGCCATACCTACATCAACGCCGTCATTCTTGCCTTTGTTGAGTGTAAAGAATGTCGCGTGTCCCTCGCCCTCTTTACCGATTATAAGAGCCTCGGTAAGCTTAAAGGAAGAATATTTCTCCTTCATTTCAAGATATCTGCGAAGTCTTGCGTTTTCCTCTCGCGCTGCCTCTCCGTCGGAGATCTCCGCTCTTAGGGATTCATTTTCGGCTCTAAGGCTCTCATTCTCGGCCTGATAGTCCTCGATAGCCTTAAAGTATCCCGAAAATCCGTCCATCGCGTCACTTATCGAGCTTGCGGCATAGCGAAACGGAACCGTCAGAGTGTTAAGCGTATTCTTTATAGGATCGGTCTGTCCCATCAGGGACAGTACGGCTGTAAGTATAGTCAAAAACACCGCGCAAGAAAGGATTACGATAAAAAATTTATTTTTAAATATTTTCACCTGTTCTTACCCTTTTTTCGACAAATTTTGTATTTTCCCATAGGCTTTTCAACAACCATTTCCACACCCTGTGGAAAACTTCCCGACATGTGCAAAACTTCGGATATGCGCTGTAGATAAGTTCGCCTATATTATATAGAAATCAAAGGAATTTTCACCTTTTTGTTCCGTGTGGAAAAATCAACCTATCTTTTGAACAAATTATAAATATCAACAGTCTTGCCTGCGACTTTTCAACAGAGAAAATTATCAGATGTCAAGGTTCTCCGCAAGACGCGCGTTCTGCTCAATGAATATTCTTCTGGGCTCGACCTTGTCACCCATCAAAAGCGAGAACATTTCGTCGCACGCGATAGCATCCTCAACGGTAACCTTCAAAATTGTTCTCGTTGCGGGGTCCATCGTAGTCTCCCAAAGCTGATCGGCATCCATCTCACCAAGACCCTTGTATCTGTCAGCCTCAATGTTAGAGGTGTTACCGCTCTCGCCCGCAAGCTCTGCAATGATCCTGTCTCTTTCAGCATCCGAGAATGCATATCTCTCGTTGCCCTGCTTTGTACCCTTCTTATATACCTTGTAAAGCGGAGGCTGCGCAAGATATACGTGACCGTCCTCGATAAGCTGACGCATGTGTCTGAAGAAGAAGGTCAAAAGAAGTATTCTTATATGCGATCCGTCAACGTCCGCATCGGCCATGATGATTATCTTTCCGTAACGGAGCTTAGTTATATCAAACTCATCTCCGATTCCGCAACCGAGCGCCTGAATTATCGGAATGAGCGACTGGTTTCCGTAAACCTTGTCCGCTCTTGTCTTTTCAACGTTGAGAACCTTACCGCGCAAAGGAAGTATCGCCTGGAACTTGGAGTTTCTTCCCTGCGTTGCGGAACCGCCCGCACTATCTCCCTCTACAAGATAAAGCTCCGTAAGCTCTGCGTTTCTCTCATTGCAGTCGCGAAGCTTGCCGGGAAGCGAGCTGCCGCCAAGGATTCCCTTACGTCTTGTCGCCTCTCTTGCTTTTCTCGCCGCTTCGCGAGCGCGGGAAGCAGCAAGCGCCTTATCAAGAATAGCCTTTGCGGTCGAGGGGTTCTCCTCAAAGTACTCCGCAAGCTTCTGGTTGACAGTATTTTCAACGAGAGTTCTTATCTCACTGTTACCGAGCTTCGCCTTAGTCTGGCTTTCAAACTGCGCGTTCTCAAGCTTGACTGAAATAATAGCGCAAAGACCCTCACGCACGTCCTCGCCGGACAGATTTTTCTCACTGTCCTTAAGAATGCCCGCCTTTCTCGCGTAATCGTTGATTACACGGGTAAGACCTGCCTTGAAGCCTGTTTCGTGAGTACCGCCCTCAATAGTATACATGTTGTTTGCGAAGGTCATTACATTCTCGAAATATCCGGCGTTATACTGAAGCGCGATGGCAGCGATGCTTGAATCCTTCTCCGCGCGCATATATATAACGTCGTTATGCACGGGATCGTTATTTCTCGTCTCGGTAAGGTAGCTTACAAAGGACTTGATACCGCCCTCGTAGCAAAGCTCATTTACAACAGGCTCGTTTTCTCTGTCATCAATGAGAACGATTCTGATTCCCGCGTTAAGGAAGGACTGCTCGCGCATACGGTTGAGCAATATATCGTAGTCAAATACGGTTTCCTCGAAGATCTCGGGGTCGGGCTTAAAGGTCACCTTAACACCGTGAGGACGCTCAGGAGAATCTCCCTCGCACACGAATTTTCTTGCAACCGCACCGCGCTCGAATCTCTCGGTATATCTCTTTCCCTCGTAGCAGTCATCAAGCTCTACCCAGAGAGAAAGCGCGTTAACAACAGACGCGCCAACGCCGTGAAGTCCGCCCGCGATCTTATATCCGCCGCCGCCAAACTTACCGCCGGCGTGAAGTATGGTATAAACGACCTCGGGAGTAGGAATACCCTCCTTAGGGTGAATACCCGCAGGAATTCCGCGTCCGTTATCCTCGACAGTTATACTGTTATCGTAGTTGATCGTTACGGTTATTTTATCGCAATAACCCGCAAGCGCCTCGTCGATAGAGTTGTCAACTATCTCGTAAACGAGATGGTGAAGTCCGCGGATAGAGGTAGTTCCGATATACATACCGGGACGCTTTCTTACCGCCACAAGGCCTTCAAGGACCTGTATTTCGTTTTCGCCGTAGTGCTGTTCCTCTTCAACCGCCGTCGTGTTCATGATTTCTTCTGACATTTTTTACTTCCTCAATCTGAATTTCGGTTTATACCGTTTCTGTTCTTCCCACAAGGGATGCTGTCGATATCTGCGATATGCAGACCTTTATTTTTCCATTTTCTTTGTAAACTATAAATGATTTCGGTATCTCGTCGCTGGCAGCCAGGAGCCTTTCCTCCCTTTCAGCCTGCGCGAGATATTTTCTTGTTATATGTGATACCGTCGAGTTATCCATATCGAATATCCCGATAATATCCTTTTCTCTGATTATTTTGTTATTTCCCGCATGCAGATACATCTCACACCTCTATCTCTGTAAAGCTGCCGTTGCTTACGCCAATAACTCTGTCGGCATCTATATCCTTCTTTTCACACGAGGTCATAATGACCTGCTTGTCCGTGAGATTAGAGAGAAGATATGAGCGTCTGCCCGCATCAAGCTCGCTTAATACGTCATCGAAAAGGAATACAGGGTAGTTACCGCCCGAATCCGCCTTTATTATCTCGCCTTCAGCAAGCTTCAAGGCAAGCGAGAGTGATCTCTGCTGTCCCTGCGAGGCGAAAATTCGCGCCCTGTTGCCGTCAAGATGAATCTCAAGGTCATCCTTGTGAATTCCCCATAGAGTCGATTCTGCGGCGATTTCTCGCTCGTGTCGACTGCAATAAAGCTCAAGATAGCTTTCATAGCACTTCTTTTCGTCGTAGCAGTCGGCCTCGGTGAGCTTCGACGACGAGATATACTCAAGTCTCGGTGTTTCTCTGCCGCCGGTCATATCCGAAAAGCAATCTGATACGTAGCGACGGAGATCTTCAATATACTTGACTCTGTACCCCGTGATTATCGCCGCCTCGCGCGCCAATTGCTCTGAAAATAGGTCTATCGTCGCGTCAAAGGACGCCCTGTCCTCGTCCGCGCTCTTGATAAGCGAATTTCTCTGCTTTAATATCGTCGCGTACCTCTGCAGCGACCTCATATACATGGGCCTTATTTGAGATATTGCAACGTCAAGGAAATTTCTCCTCTCTGCCGGCCCGTCCTTGACTATGGACAAATGCTCCGGACAGAAAAGCACTACCTTAAAGCCCCCTACCATATCGGATGTCCTTCTTATTTTGACTCCGTTCTGATCGATCTGTTTCTGCCGCCTGTCGGCAAACAGACTGATAGACACTTTCGTGTCGCGAATACCGTCAAAATAGGTGTTCTCTATCCTTGCGTATCCCTCGCCAAAGCGTATCACGTCACGGTCAACGCCCGCCCTGAAGCTCTTTCCGAGTGAGGTCATGTAGATAGACTCCAATAGGTTCGTCTTGCCCTGCGCGTTTTCGCCGAGCAATATATTCACGCCCTTGCAAAGCTCTACGTCTGCAAAAGCTATATTTCTGAAATTTTCAACCTTTATTCTTTTGCAGTACATAGTGCCTCTATGGGTTTAAATCTGAAATTAATCTCTTGTTCTTACGGGAAGGAGCATGAAGAGCTCTGTACCTTCCTCGTCATCGCAAGGCTCAACGTTGATGGACATGAGCGGAGATGACATGGAGATCTTGACCGTCTGGCTTCTGCATGCCCTGATGCTGTCGATAAGATAACGGTTGTTAAATGCTATTGAAAGATCGTCGCCCGTATGCTCTATCTCGAACTCGTCGTAAATGCTGCCCGCCGCGGAAACCGCAGAGACCTTCATGATATCTCCAACGACCTCAATGCGAACGTGGGAACGAACGTTACCCGCGATTCTCTCCTCTGTAATGAGAGCCGCCTTTTCAAGCGCCGCAATGATCTCCTGCTTCTGTGCCTTTACCTCTATCTTGTGGTTTTTTATGATGATTCTGTTATAATCTACGTATTCTCCGGTGATAAGACGTGTAAAGAAGATAAGATCGTCGAACTTCACGACCATGTTCTTGTAGCTCATATATACTGTTACGTCATCGTCCTCATTATCAGAGAGCAGCTTTGTAAGCTCGTTCACGCTCTTAACGGGAACAATAAAGGAGTATTCAACGCCACGGTCGGAGCCCTCTATCTTCTGAAGCTCTGCAGAGTCGGAGCAAACAGCAAGCTTAAAGCCGTCGCAAGCAACCACGTTTATCTCATCCTCACCGGTCTTAACAAAGCATCCGTTAAGCACGGGACGGGGCTCGTTAACACCCATCGCGTATGCGACCTTAGAGAACATTTTCTTAAGAGTGCACTCTTTAACGGTAAAGCCCTTCTGAGTTACAAGGTCGGGGATCTCAGGGAATTCCTCTGCGCGGAGCGCGCCTGTTTTGTGTGAGGACTTTCCGCACTCGAACGTAGCTACAAGTCTCTGATCGACCGTAAGGGTGATCTCCTCTCCATCCATAACGCGAAGCGTCTGATTGAACTTCTGCGCGTTGATTATATACGAGCCTTCTTCAAGAACAGTTGCCTCAACCGTGATCTTGATTCCCTTTTCAAGATCAAATGCAGTGAGTGTGCATCTGTCGGGCGCATTAGCCTCAATGAGGATGCCCTCTACTGCGGTAAGTGTTGACTTACCCGAAACCACGCTCATAATAGGAGCGATCTTGTTGCTGATTTCCTGTCTGTTAAATACGATCTTCATAAGTTTAACCTTTCCTTCCGAGAGCCTCACGGCATCTCTTTTCGATCCACTCTCGCACGCGCGAGATAGAACGATGTAATGATAGAATATAAAGTATAAGTGTTAGTGTAGCCCCAAATGTGGAAAATCCACATTTTCCCTTTGCATGTAAGGCTTGATTCGCCAACAAGCGAGTGTGTATTTCGTCGGACAAAATGTGGAAATCTCCCAATTGTCGCGCGCTGCGCCCCGGTTTTAGCAAAACCTGCGCCAAAATCGCCAAATTTTCCACTTTTCAACAACTAACAGCTGCATGTTGAAATATTGAAAAGTCAAAGTTTTTCTTTTTACATAAAGGTTTTTGCCGTTTTACAACCTGTTGAGAACCGTTTGATTCTCTTTTTTCGCACCGGCAATCTTTTGCAAAGAGCCTCAAGCGAAGAATTTGCTTTGTTTCAGCCTCGTTCTTCACCGCAAGCCTCGGCGTCAGCCGCCCGTAGCCGCACCGCAGGCACCGCCCATAGCCCCACCGCAGGTGGTGCCGACTATTCTTTGATTTCTTTGATGAGGTTGTTGATCTCTGCCTCAAATGCGGGAGAAGATGCCATTCTCTTGTCAATTGTATCAAGAGAAGAAAGCACAGTAGAGTGATCTCTGTTAAAGAGCTTTCCGATAGCAGGAAGTGACATCTCCGTCAGAACACGAATCAAATGAATAGTCACGTGTCTTGCCTGCGCGACCTCCTTGACTCTTGATTTTCCGGTAAGCTCTGCCTTTGAAACTCCGTATTTCTTCTCTACTGCAACGAATACCTTGTCCACTGTAACGCCTATAGGCTCTGCGCCGCCGAGAAGCTCGCCCATGCAGCCCTTGACTACGTCCATTGTGATCTCGTTGCCTGACAGGAACTTGAGAGCCGCAAGCTTCTTTACAGCTCCCTCTATCTGTCTGATATGCGAACGGAGATTTTCCGCAAGGTAGGTGATTATCTCGTCGGATACGCTGATACCGGCCTGGGAGATCTTGTTCTTAAATATCGCGATTCGAAGCTCAAGATCCGGGGGCTGAATGTCCGCGATAAGTCCCCACTCGAATCTCGTCTTTATTCTGTCCTCAAGGGTTTCAATATCCCGCGGCGGACGGTCGGATACGAGGATTATCTGCTTTCCGTCCTCGTAAAGCGCGTTGAAGGTGTGGAAGAACTCCTCCTGTGTTGAAGTCTTGCCCGCGATAAACTGAATATCGTCCACAAGCAATACGTCGCAGGTGCGGTATTTGTCGCGGAATTTGGACATCGACTTTTTTGCAAGGCTTTCTATCATCTGATTGGTAAAATCCTCACCCTTTATGTAGATGATATTTGCAGAGGGGTTTTTCTTTTTTATCTCGTTTGTAACCGCGTAAAGCAGGTGCGTCTTTCCGAGACCGGACGGGCCGTAAATGAAGAGCGGGTTGTAGTCCTGTGCGGGCCTGTCCGCAACGGCAATACATGCAGCGTGTGCAAATTTATTGGAGCTGCCTACGATGAAGTTATCAAAGGTGTATTCAAAGTTGACAGCAGGCATCGTAGAGCCGAGGTTGAGATCATTGTCATTCTCGTCCTCTTTTTCCTCGGCTACGCCCGCAGTGCCGACGATCTGTCTCTTTATCTCCTCAACGCTTGCTGCGCTCTTGTTGCATATAACGTTGATCTTGATATCAAATCCCATGAACTCCTTGAAGAATGCTTCAAGATCCGGGAGAAATCTTTCGTTGATAGTTTTCTTTTTAAAATCTGTTCCAGCGGCGATAGTTAGTACGTTATCGTCCGAGAATGCGGTAATTTCTGCATCTCCAAACCAAAGAGAAGCGGCAGTTGAGCCGATCTTCTGTCTTACCTGCTCTTTTACCATTGACCATATTTCGTTAATTTCGTTGAGGTAATCCATAAAAGAAGTCCTTTCAAAGAATTTTGGTCTATAATTTAAATCAATAATATTAATTATAATAATATATAGGTCTATTATATCATACAATACGAAAAATTACAAGTGCAAGGCTTATATATAAGCCTTGCAACACAACATTTTTATATAAATTTACAATTTTTTAACATTTAACTACCGCCACCAACCGTTTTTTGGAGTGATCTGAGTGAAATATTGTCGAAAAATCACTTCATTGGGGCTTAAAATTTTTGATTTGTCGTAGACTTCGCGCTGTAGCCGTGAAGTGCACGATAAATCGCAATTTAATAAAAAAAGGGAGAGCAATTTGCTCTCCCTTTTTAATTTGGAAAATTATTTTTTATTTTTCTTTGCCGCCTTGCCGACAACAACTGCCGTTGCCGCTACCGCGCCTGCCGCTGCCGCGCCTGCCGCAACTATCTTTGCAGTTTTCTTTGCCTTAGCCTTTTCCTCAGGCGTCTTTACCTTGGGCTTCTTGATCTTGTTGAGCTGCTTGTTGAGCTTAAGAAGCTCTTCCTTGGTAAAGCTGATGTTAGCCATGCCCATCATGCTTGTAAGGCGGAGAACGGTAAAGCTGCCCATCATCTGCATAAGTCCGCTTCCCGCGTCCTTCATGTTGAACTCAAAGCCGCCTTCCTTCTTTTCGCCCTTAGCCTTGCCCTTCTTGTTTGCGTCCATCTTCTTCTTGAGTGTGAGCGCAAGTCTTGCAAACCAGAGCTTACCGAGAGGAGCTGCCATAATGTCAGAGAGCTTGTCGTTGAGCGAGAAGCGTCCCTCGGGAGCCTCTACGTCAAACCAGTTGAGAACTGCTCCCTGCTCTACAAGCACGTAGTCCATATTCATCTCGTCAACCTTGCGGATAACGCTCTCGTCGGTGCACTCGCCTGCCTTAGCAACGATCTTTGTTTCACGCTCGTTCTTTACGTCAAAGTAGAAGAAGTGATCGGGAGCTTCCTTTACGCCGATGCTCTCGCCGTTAACAAAAAGCTCAACTGCGGGAAGGTTGGAGTAAACGGTAACCTTTGTTACGTCCTCTACTCTGTCTACGTACCTCTTGCCGCAAAGGTGTACGAAGGGAGCCTCCTCAGGGGAGCGCAACCATGCCTTATATGCGTAGAATGCGTCCTTCTTGTACTTGCGGTCCATAGTCATAAGACCCTTGTGGTTCTGGCCGTTCTCGCCGCCCTCAGCGCGTGCGTCTGCGCCGAAGTCAAACATGTTCCATACGTGGGTAGCCCAGATAAACTTACGGCTGAAGAGCTGTTTGATGAGCTCCTCGTGGTAGTATGCCTGATATTCCTCGGTGTAGTCGCCCTGTCTGGGGTCGCTTGTGTGCCAGTTGAGAGCCTCACAACCATATTCACTGATACCGATCGGGATATTCGGGAACTTCTCATGGAACTTATCAAACCAAGGTCCGTTCATGTCTGTCTCGCCGCCGTACCAGCCAAAATAGTGGTTGTAGGAAACGAGATCGGGGATCTGAATATAGGGATCATCCATCTTGCACATAGAAACTGCCGCGATGGTGGTAAGTCTTGTCTTGTCCATCTCGTGAACGAGATCGTTGAGGATACGGTGGTTCTCAAGAAGGTCGGGGCTTGAGCCTGCAATAGATATCTCGTTGGAAAGACCCCACATGCAGATAGACGCGTGGTTGTAGTTCTGTGTGATAAGCTCCTTCATCTGAGAGATAGTGTTCTCGCGTCCGCCGGGCATGTGTCTTGAAATGTAGGGGATCTCTGCCCAGATCACAAGACCGTTCTCGTCGCAGAGGTCGTAGAAATACTGATCGTGCTGATAGTGAGCAAGACGGATGGTTGTTGCGCCAACCTCCATGATGTACTCGATATCCTCCTTGTGATGCTCGGGAAGAAGCGCGTTACCAAATCCAAGTCTGTCCTGGTGGCGGGAAACACCGCGGAGAGGATATTCCTCACCGTTAAGAATAAAGCCGTTCTCGGGATCAACGGTGTAGTAGCGGCAGCCAAAGCGTGTGCTTACGTTATCAAGCACCTTATTGCCTTCAACGATCTTCGCCTCACATCTGTAGAGGTAAGGATCCTTGCGGCCGTTCCAGAGGTGAACGTTCTCAATATCAAATACTACCTTCTTGTCGGTAGTTCTCTCTTTTGCTACCTCATTTCCCTCTTTGTCAAAGATGGTGTACGCGATCTTCTGCTTTTCGTCAAGCTCTGTCGTGTATACCTCAACCTCGACCTTTGCGTTTGCGCCCTCAATAGTGGGTGTAACTGTAAGACCCGTACCGCCGTAGTAGTCAAGGTCGAAGTGCGCGTTGTTAACGCAAACAAGGTTTACGTCACGGTAAAGACCGCCGTAGAATGTAAAGTCTGCCATCTGGGGGTATACGGTCTCGTTGGGGGAGTTATCAACAACGACAGCGATCTCTGTAGTGTCAGAGAGCTTCTCTGTGATGTTTACTCTCCAGGTAGAGTAACCGCCGTCATGGTGAGCAAGCTTCTCTCCGCCTACGTAAACGTCTGCAGAGGAGTTTGCGCCGCGGATCTCGAGGTAGTAAAGGTCTGCCTCGGGGAGATCAGCTTTGTTAAGTGTCTTTACGTAGAGACAAGCGCCGCGGAAATAGTCATTTCCGCCGTCCTGTCCGTCAATAGCGTTCCAAGTGTGAGGAAGATTAACGACTTCGCCGTCACGAGCGGCAACGTCAGCGCAATCCTTCTTGAAAAGCCAGTTTTCGTTAAGATTAAGAATTTTTCTCACGTTTTTTTCTCCTAATATAAATGTGTTTGCACCTTTATTATAACAAATTCGTGTAAACTCTGTGTGAATTTGCGGTGATTTCTTTAAAAAGGTGTCCGACCGAGAGATCGGACACCGTAAATTTAAAAAATTATTCCTCGATCTGAGCTGCCTTGCTTGCTGCGAGATCCTGAGTCATTTTCTCAAGTGTCTTCTTATCAATGTTATAGATAAGAGCAACACCGACAAACTGGCAGATTGCGCTGAACATATACAAACCTGCAACGAGCCAGCAAAGGTTTGCGGCTGTTTCTGCAGACTGACCGATAGTACCGAGCGCAGAGTCGTAACCGATAAGGCTTGTACCCATGATGGCGATAACTGCTGCGGGGCCTACACCCTGAGCAAGCTTACGGAAGAAGGAGTGGAGGGAGTAAACAACGCTTTCCTCTCTCTTGCCAAACTTCCATTCCTGATAGTCGATAGCATCACCCATCATAGCCCAGGATACACAGTTATAGAATCCCATTCCAAGGCCGAAGAACACAAGTCCGATGATGTAGATAATAAGCTGGATTTCTATGGGGAAAAGCGGGAATGTGCAAAGAATACCGCCGCCAACGAGGCCTGCGATAGAGCCTATGGTTGCAACCTCTTTTTTACCGTACTTTTTAACAAGTTTGGTGGCAAAGGGCATGAAGATGAACATAGGAGCGAAGCCGACTGCCATAACCACACCGGAAAGCGAAGCCTGGCCGAAGTGTGTAGCAAACATAATGGTGTTAGCGGTCGTTGCAGACTGCATACCAAGGAACATTCCCATAGCTGCGATTGTGCAACCAACAGCAGGACGGTTCTTCATGAACGTGCCGAAGGACTTGAAAATGTTTACCTTTTCACCGGATTCCTGGTTGAGCTGAGCGTATTCATTGCCACGAATAGTGATATTCTTGATCATGAACATAAAGAATACGAATGCGAGAACGCCCATGATGAGAGCTGCCCAGAATACCTTTTCGCCCTGGAGAACTTCAATCTGGCTACCTGTCAAGGGGCTAAGCACCTTATCGCCTTCCTTATAAAGCTCGCCCGTAACGGGGTTCTTAAGGAAGTTTTCGGGGGCAAACTGACTTTCTGCACCCTTGGGAATTTCAATCTTGTCAAGGAACCACGTAGGATTGCTGGGATCATACGTAACCTTGTTCCAAATGAGCATAGGGAGAATTATGCCGGGGATCATTCCGCCGACTGCTCCGCCGATGGATCTGAATACGGAAAGCTGTGCTCTCTCGCCTGCATCCTCGGTAACTATGTTAAGCATTGTACCGTAAGGAACGTTTGCCATGGTGTAAGCTGCATCCCAAATGATGTAGCCGCCGATGAAGAGTATAACCTTCAACCAAAGGTCTGCGCCGGGGAAAGGAAGGAATACCGCAGCTCCGCCCACAAGAAGACCGAGAGCACCGATAAAGATGTAAGTTTTATACTTACCCATTTTGTATTTTCTCTTATCTCCGTCAATAAGTGAGCCAATGAGCGGGTCATTGATAGCATCCCACGCCTGAACAGCGAGAAGAAGAAGTGAGAAAAGACCTGTCTCCATAAACATGTAAACAAGCCAGAAGGTTTGAACCGTACCCTTAAGCCCAAAGCTTAGGTTACAGCCAAGGTCACCTGCCGCGTACGCGAGCTTGTCGCGTATGCCGAATTTGCGCTTGCCGTTTTCGTCAAGCAAAACTGGTTTTTTAGACATATTGTCCTCCGAAAAAAATATTTTGTTCGCTATATATTATTATACCAAATGTAAAGGTTATAACCAAGTCCCAAAACAAAGAAATCGTGACATCAACCCCAAAAAAGAAATGCATATTTTTGTGAAAGTTGCACAAAAAAAATAAAAAAATCTATAAAATTTCATGATTTTACAAAAATATCTTGACTTGTTATTTGAAGATGTGGTAAAATACGATCAGAGGGTGTCACAGTAGTGGCACAATTGTTTTTTTAGGAGTTGAAAATATGTATAAGCTTTGCAAAACAGAGGAATCAGCGAAGCGTCAAAGGCTGATGGAGGCTACGCTTCTTGAGCTGATGCAAAAGAAACCCTACGCAGAGATCTCTATAACCGAGCTTTGTGAGAAGCTCGAAATACCCAGAAAGACTTTTTACAGATATTTTGACAGCAAGGACGATACTTTATACGCTCTTATTGAACATACCATGAGTGAGTACCAGTCATTCCCTGCCGCGCCGAATCAGGACGGTGAGAGAACTCTTATGAGCGAAATAGAAAACTACTACAAATTTTGGATATGTCACAAGCCGTTGCTTGATGTTTTAAGCAAAAATAATATGCTTGAAAAGATAATAGAGGTATCGGTCAGCTTCCCTGTTAAGGACATGGTAAGTCTTCAAAAATTCCTACCTGATGATACAGAATGGGCGCGCGAAAAGATATTTAAATTTGCCGTCTGCGGCCTTTGCTTTCAGATGATAGATTGGTATAAGAGCGGATTTAAAACAAGTATTACGGATATGGCAAGGATCTCCTGCAGGACCCTCTCAAAGCCCCTCTTCCCTGACCTTGATAAGTTGGGAATCATTCTGGAATAAAGCTTAGTCCTTATAGTATTGTAAAAAACACACGGGGTTTATTCCGTGTGTTTTTATTTATGTTCCGTAAAGTATTACACCCAAAACGCCTGAAAATATTATCAAAAAAATCGGGGATAGGGTCTTTTTTCTTAATTTTGCGTAACCGAAAGAGAGAGCGGCAACCAAAGCGAGAATAGCAAGTCCCCTCAGATCGACCGTCAAGGCTGCATTAAAGCCCTTGATGCCGAATAAAAGGCTTAGCAGCATGGTTACTCCCGTACCTGTGATCAGCGCAACTATTACAGGCCGTATTCCACTAAGCGCCGCCTTTACCGCCGGGTATTTCGAGAATCGGGTAAATATTGATGCGATCAATAGGATTACAACGAATGAGGGCAGAACAACGCCGAGTGTTGCGACGAGAGCGCCGAGAAATCCGCCTGTTGATGAGCCGACGAAGGTCGCCATATTTATCGCGATAGGTCCGGGAGTCGATTCTGCCACCGCGATATAGTTCAAAAGCTCGCTCTCACCGAGCCAACCGTTCGCAAGACATTCGTCGCGTATAAGGGCGATCATGGCGTAACCACCGCCGAATGTGAACGCGCCTATCTTTAAAAACGTAAGGAAAAGAGTAAGGAGCATCACGGTCTCTCACCCCCCTTGTTTTTCGCGGCGCGGATGGCATATATTATAAGCCCAATCACGCCGAATATTAAAATATAAAAGATAGACGAGAATGTTACCGAGAAAAGGCTAAACGCTATCATGGACGCAAACGTGACCGACATTGCAAAGATGCCAAACGGTGTTTTTTTAATCTTTTTGAGCATTTTAAAGCCCGCGGACAAGATAAGGAAGACAACGCATACCTGTATTCCCCTGAACGCGGACGACACCCACGAGATCTCAAGAAAACGGTCAAAAAATAGAGATATCAGATATATTATCGTAAATGAGGGCAGACACATTCCAAAGGTAGCTGCAAGCGCACCTGTGATCTTCTCTTTTTTGTATCCGATATAGGTCGCGCAGTTTATCGCTATCGGCCCGGGAGTTGACTCCGCAATGGCAACGAGGTCTATAAATTCCTCGCCCTCGATCCAGTTCTTGCGAGAAACGAACTCGTTTTCAAGAAGGTGTATCATAGCGTATCCGCCGCCGAACGTAAACAAGCCTATTTTAAGCATAGACCAAAACAGCAAAAGTAATCCCTTAAGCTTTTTCATTTTTGCACCTCCTTATATGATTTTATCTAATTATACCACACTTTTTACGATTTGACAACAAAAAACACACGGCGCATAGCCGTGTGTTTTTTATCAATCAGCTTATTAGCCAAGCTTACCCTGGTTGATCTTGATACCGGGGCCCATTGTAGATGCAACTACGCAGGACTTGATGTACTGACCCTTAGCTGCAGCGGGCTTTGCCTTGATGATCGCGCCGAGAAGTGTGTTGAAGTTCTCAGCGAGCTTCTCTTCGCCAAAGCTTGCTTTACCGATGGGGCAGTGGATGATGTTGGTCTTGTCAAGTCTGTACTCAATCTTACCTGCCTTAGCCTCTGTAACAGCGCGTGCTACGTCGGGAGTAACAGTTCCTGCCTTAGGAGAAGGCATAAGTCCCTTAGGACCGAGGACCTTACCGAGCTTACCGATAACACCCATCATGTCGGGGGAAGCTACTACTACGTCGAAGTCAAACCAGTTCTCTGTTGTGATCTTCTCTGCGTACTCTGCGCCGCCTGCGTAATCTGCGCCTGCGTCAAGAGCTGCCTGAACCTTATCACCCTTTGCGAAAACAAGAACCTTAACCTTCTTACCTGTACCGTTGGGGAGAACTACCGCGCCTCTAACCTGCTGGTCAGCGTGACGGGAGTCAACACCGAGACGAACGTGTACTTCGATTGTTTCATCAAACTTTGCCTTAGATGTCTGGCATACAAGACTAAGAGCCTCAGAAGGGTCGTAAAGTCTGTTCTTTTCGATAAGCTTTGCGCTATCTGTATATTTCTTTCCCATTACAACTTACCTCCTTAATTAGTCTTCAACAAGAACGCCCATAGAACGAGCTGTTCCTGCTACCATGCTCATTGCAGCCTCAATGGAGCCTGCGTTGAGGTCGGGCATCTTTGTTTCAGCGATCTTTCTAACCTGCTCTGCGGTGATCTTTGCAACCTTGTCCTTGTTGGGCTTAGCAGAGCCGGACTCGATGCCTGCTGCCTTCTTGATAAGAACTGCTGCAGGGGGAGTCTTTGTGATAAATGTGAAAGAACGGTCAGCGTAAACTGTGATAACAACAGGGATGATAAGACCCATGTCGTTCTTTGTTCTCTCGTTAAATTCCTTTGTAAATACGGGAATAGCAACACCGTACTGACCAAGAGCAGGACCTACGGGAGGCTGAGGAGTAGCCTTACCTGCGGGGAGCTGCAACTTGATATAACCCATTATTTTCTTTGCCATAATTAATTATACCTCCATAGTGGTTACTTTCATCGGGAGAATTAAAGTGAAATTTTCTCCCTCCCACTTTACGCCGTTCGGCGGACGGATTTTCCTTTATCGAAATCCGTAAAGCATTTGTTTTTAAGGACTTACGCCTTAAGCTTGATAGCCTCGGACTCAATTTCGACAGGCATATCTCTGCGTCCGCGCTTTACAAGTACCGTGATGATCTTGAGGTCCTCGGAAATGGCCTGAACCGTTCCCTCATATCCCTCAAAGAGGCCTGCGATAACGACAACCTCGTCGCCAACCTTATAGCTGAGCTGAACCTTAACGTCCTCGGTAGCTTCAAGATTAATATCAAGAACCTCTTGCTCGGACAGGGGTGCAGGACGCGATCCGGGGCCTACGAAGCCTGTAACACCGGTGATGTTTCTGACTGCGTGCCAGCTCTCATCGGTCATTATCATTTTTACGAAAACGTAGGAGGGGAAAGTCTTTATCTCGACAACCTTTTCCTTGTCTCCGTTCTTTTCGATCACTGTCTCGCTGGGAACCTTGATGTCGTAAATAAGATGACCAAGATTGCGGTTTTCAATGATCTTTTCAAGGTTTGCCTTTACCTTGTTTTCATAGCCTGAGTAGGTGTGCGCAATGTACCATCTTAGGCCTACGTTCATTCCATCAATATCACTCATTTTAAAGCTCCGTATTAGTGAAATAATTCAGCAAGTGAGCTGATACCCGTCTGGAATGCAAAGTCCATAAGTCCGATTGCAACTGCGAACGCAATCGCAACGATCGCAACCACGAGGAAGCCCTTGCGGGTATTCTCCTTGGATGTCCAGACTATCTTCTTAAGCTCGCTCTTTACGGAACGCAAGAATGCGCCAAGCTTTTTGTGGAATCTGATAGCGACGATAGCTATTATCACTATTATACCTGCAATTATTGCAGAATTAATAATGAGAGTAGTAGTCGTTTCTTCTCTTTCGATTCGCTCTGACTCGGATTCTGTAACAGCTTCGGTTTCAGCGTCAGCTGCTGCGATGCTTACTGTAAAGAGAGATACAACCAACACAAGGGACAAGAGAAGAGCGATAATACTTCTTTTTGTTGTGACAGTCATATTATTCCTCCTCAATCACTTAGACTCTTTGTGAAGAGTGTGCTTGCGGCAGAACTTGCAATACTTGTTAAGTTCCAATCTGTCCGGATCATTCTTCTTGTTCTTCTTTGTGTCGTAGTTTCTCTGCTTGCACTCTGTGCATACGAGAGTTACTTTGACTCTTGCATCATTAGCCATGATTTCGGCACCTCCCATTTAAAATTTATTTGACCGTTATACGGTCTGTGTACCTCCCTCTGAAAACGGTGTACCCTTTTGCGCACAGGGCACGAAAAAAAAGCCCTTTTACAGAGGTACGGAAATTATACCATAAAACAGGGGGCTTGTCAAGGGTTTTGGCGAAATTTTTTCTACTATATTTATATATAGTCAAAGGATTTTTGTGGCGTTACTATATGTCGTACAAGGCGGAGTTTTGAACACTAAATGTAGTACGACATGCTTGCGCCCGGTGCAAGCAATCAAGGCGTGAGCCTTGTATGGAATCCGCAGCTTGCCTGCGGTATGGAATCAGACCGAAGGTCTGCATGGAATCATCACAAAGTGATGCATGGAATCAAGACGAAGGAAGATGCACGCTGGCGCGTGATGCCATGCCGCCGCGAAGCGGCGAATTCCATACACCGCACTTCGCGCGGTGATGCCATACCAATCCTTCGGATTGGATAGAAAAAAGCAAGTCTTTCGACTTGCTTTTTTCTTGGCGTACCATGAGGGATTCGAACCCCCGACCTTTTGGTTCGTAGCCAAACACTCTATCCGGCTGAGCTAATGGTACATTTTTTCGTACTTATATATCATATCACAAATTCCAAATTTGTCAATACCTTTTATGAAAAAAATTGAAATAATTATACCAAAACGCCAAGCAAGGCCGTTTTTATCTTCGAAATATTGACTTTTTAAGCCGTCTGGTATAAAATATTATCATAACATTAAGAAAGGTCGAAATGCATGAAAAAGCATATTTCCCTGCTTTTAGCAATATTGATGTGCCTGTCGCTTATCTCTTGCGGCGTGGAAGTCCAAACTTCAAACGACAGCCACACGGGTACATATATAGATACGGCAACCGAGTCAGAGTCAACTGCCTGTGCGACGGAAGACTACGGTACAACCGGGTGTGTAACCGATAACATGGCAGATGTAACCGAACCGGACTCAGAATCAAAAGACATAATGCTCGAATCAGAATCGCCAGTCGAATCCGACACCGAGCCCGAAGTGTCAACTGAAACTACTGTGGCAGAAACAGAAACAAAAACGGAGACTTCAACTGAAGCTGAGACGGAGGACGTTATGGATCAAGTAGATTTTATAGTGAGCGTTCCCGAGAGTAAAGAGCCCGTGATACTGCAGCTTACCGATCCGCAGATAATAGATCCGACACAGCAGAGATCTGAAACCAGACTGTCAAGCTCGCTTGCGGCATATTGGGCAACCGATAAAAAGGACGAGCTTTGCTACGACTATCTCAGAGATATAATTGGCGCGACCAAGCCTGATCTCATAATCCTCACGGGCGACATAGTTTACGGCGAATTTGACGACAACGGCGAGAATTTCCTTGAATTCATCAAATTTATGGAGAGCTTTGATATCCCGTGGGCACCCGTGTTTGGAAATCACGATAACGAAAGCAAAATGGGAGCGGATTGGCAGAGCGCACAGCTTGAAAACGCAAAAAACTGCCTCTTTAAGCAAAGAACCCTCACGGGTAACGGCAACTACACCGTAGGAATCGAGCAGGGCGGCAAGCTGACGCGCGTATTTTTCATGCTTGACAGCAACGGATGTGGCGGGGCAAGCACCGCAAGCACCAAAAACGGCCACACCAAGACCAGCGCGGGATTTGGTAATGATCAGATATCCTGGTACACAAATCTTGCGAAGGCAATTACTCGCCTCTCCCCCGAAACCAAGCTTTCTATGGCGTTCCACATGCAGATAGAGGCGTTCAAGGATGCAATGTCTATCTATTCGGTGAACGGCAGTTACACCAACGTCTTTATCGATGAGGCGGATAACAGATCAGACGGAGATTTCGGATTTACCGGACGAGGCGCGAAGGGCGCGTGGGATTCCGATTATACCGTATGGAACAGCATCAAGGCACTCGGCTATGATTCAATATTTGTCGGCCACGAGCATTCCAATAGCTCAAGCATAGTTTACGAGGGCATAAGACTTCAATACGGAATGAAATGCTCCGCATACGATAGAAATAACTATATAAAAACCGACGGCTCTATTGAGGTTGCGGCATATTCATCGAACAATACCCCGTGGCTTGGCGGCTCGGTGTTCAGCTTAGACGCGGACGGCGAGATCAAGGATCCGTATATCTACTATTGCGGAAACTGACACGTCGGTAATCGATTGATGACAATTTTAGACTTTTAGCAGACTCAAACTTGTAAAAATAGACAAAAAATCACAAAAATACCTCGTGTTTTCATAATATTTGCACAATGTTAATTTTTTGGTCATAAAAATTAAACGGCGATATGTTAAAATAAAAGTACAATAAGGCGAAGACTTAAAATTTCATATGAAGGGCGGGATGCACGCAGTAAGGCTAAATGACAAGTTTAGCGGACTTTTGCGGCTTCCGCTCTTCCCTTTTTAGTCGCCCTTCGGTATGGAAATGGTCCGTGCCGTTAAAATAAACATCGCCGCCATGTGCGGCAAGGAGGTACCTATGAAGATAAACATTATCGGCAGGCAGTTAAACGTTTATGATGACACCAAGACAATGATAACCGAAAAGCTTTCTAAGCTTGACAAGTATTTTGGCGAAGAAGGAAGCGCCACGGTGTCGCTCAGTCACAAGCGTAACCTTTCTACGCTTGAGATAACGATAAAGGCCTCAGGCACTCTTTTCAGAAGCGAGGTTGACGCCGAGAGCTTCAGAGATGCTATGGATAAGTCGATTGATAATATAGAAAGACAGATAAGAAAGAATAAATCCAAGCTCCGCAAGAAGCTGCGCGAGGGAGTGATACCCGACGGAGCTATAGCCGCGGCGGCTCTTGAGCCGAGCGATGAGGAGACCGAGCAGCAGGACATCATTATAAGAAAGAAGAAGTTTGAGTATACACCGATGTATCCCGAGGAGGCTATTATGCAAATGAACCTTATCGGACACACCTTCTTCGTATTCAACGACGCGTCCACGGGTAAGACCTGCGTGGTATATGCCAGAAAGGATGGCAACTACGGACTTATCGAGCCCGAGAACTGATGCCTGTCCAATAAAACACAAATGAATAGCAAAAGCCGAGAGGTCCTGCGACCTCTCGGCTTATTTATTCCTTATTAAAGGTTTTGGGAAGGGTTCAAGGGAAAGCCCTTTTACAAAAAAGGGTTTCCCTATCGCATCCCTTTACTTTGCTCTCACTACCTCTAAAAGCACGTTCCAGACTCTCTCTGTCGACGCAAGCTCAAGATGCTCGTCGGGAGAGTGGATGTCGTGCATATTTGGACCTACCGAAATAATATCAAGTCCGGGTGTCTTTGATGAGATGAGTCCGCACTCAAGTCCCGCGTGAATCACGCCAACGGTAACGTCTGTTCCGTAAAGACGCTTGAATGTGGAAATATATGCGTCGCGCAGAGGAGATACAGGCGCGTACTCCCAGCCGGGATAGCGTGAACGGTGAGCGCACTCGGCGTCAACGAGAGCGGCGAGCGCATCAAGCTCTCGGCAGGAGAGGTCGATCTGACCTTCAAGTGAGGATCGAGTTGAAAGCACCATATTTACCTTGTCGTCGGTAGTCTCAACAAAGCCGATATTCCTCGAATATTCAACAAGCCCCGAGATCTGATTGCTCATCTTAAGTACACCTGTCTTTACGGTGTTAAGAAAAGCGACTATATATCTTGTGGCCTCAAAATCAATACATTCGATCAAGTCAACGTCGCTTACGGTAAGCTCGACTGTCATGCCTCGGTCGCACTCGGCAAGCTCTTTTTTGATCTCGGCAAACTCGGAATTTATACGTTCGCAGAGCTTGTCTGCATCACAACAAGCGACCGATGAAAAGCACTCACGCGCGATGGCATTGTCTTTACCGTTACATTCTATACTAACAAGATCAAAGTCCGCTGTCTCTATTGCGGCACTCAGAAGTCTGCCCATCGCGATTATCGCATTCGTCTTGCCAAGGTGTATCTCCGCGCCCGAATGACCGCCCGATAGACCGCGAATTGCAATATCGACCTTCTTTGTCCACTTCTCTGCTACCTTTTTCGCATCAAAAACGATATCTGTGCGGCAACCGCCCGCGCAGCCAGCAGTGACCTGCCATTCCTCCTCACTGTCGAGGTTTATCATTCTTCTTGCGGTAATTACAGAGCAGTCAAAGCCCTTTGCGCCTGCAAGACCGGTTTCTTCTTCTACCGTGAAAAGACATTCAAGCGTGGGGTGAGCGTCGGTTTCAAGGAGCGCGAGCATATACGCCACGGCGATTCCGTTGTCCGCGCCAAGCGTAGTGCCGTTCGCCCAAAGGCAACCGTCTTTTACGGAAAGCTCGATACCGTCCTTTTCAAAATCATGCTCGACGTCGGCGTTCTTCTCGCAGACCATATCCATATGTCCCTGCACGAGAATAGGCGCAGTGTTCTCATATCCCTCGGTCGCATTCTTGCGAACGAATACGTTGCCGGTTTCGTCACGGAGGACAAAAAGTCCAAGCCTTGAAGCAAAAGCATCAATGTAGTCCGCAACTCCCTTTTCATTGCCAGATGCGCGCGGAATAGCGGAAAGGTCCTCAAATATTTCAAAAACACGCTTCGGCTCGTAGCCGTTTATTACGTAGCCCATAATTAACCTCTTTTTCTCGATATGTAGTTTCAGCTTCGACCTGGAAATCGAAGCTGAAGTGTATTTATTTACCCGTGGGGTATTTGCTGATGCTCTTTAGCTTTTCACCCATGCCAAGACATACGCAGGTTTCGGGATTTTGCGCGCGGAGCGTTTTGATTCCGGTAACTCGCGTGATAAGCTTGTCAAGTCCGCGAAGCATGCTTCCGCCGCCCACCATAACGATTCCGTTGTGGAGAATATCACCGACAAGCTCCGGGGGAGTGTGCTCGATAACGTCGCAGATGCCGTCGATAAGAGCGGTCATCGGCTCGTATGTAGCTCCGATCATCTCTTTTGATGAAAGTGTCACGGTTTTGGGCAGACCGGTAAGCAGATCTCGTCCGCGTACCTCAAGGAGCTTTGCTTCGGCGTGCTCGTATACCTCGCCGATCTTTATTTTGATGTTCTCGGCAGTTCTGTCGCCAATAAGCAGTCCGTAGTTGTCGCGCACGTACTTGACGATAGCGTCGTCAAAGCTGTCGCCTCCGACGGGAAGTGTTCTTGATACGACTATTCCGCCAAGCGAAAGAACCGCAACCTCCGTAACGCCTCCGCCAATATCAACTGTCATATTGCCGATAGCGGTCTTGATGTTAAGCCCCGCGCCCATAGCCGCCGCAATGGGAGAGCGTATAAGGAATGTCTTTCTTGCTCCCGCCTCTGCCGCAGCCTCAAGTATCGCTCTTTCCTCGACCTCACTCATAGAGGACGGAACAGAGATCATAATTCTCGGCTGGAGCAGCGACTTTCCGCATGCGCGGCGAATAAAGTATTGGAGCATGCGCTCGGTGACCTCGTATTGATTTACGATGCCGTCTTTGAGTGGACGTACGGTCACGATAGAATCGGGGGTTCTGCCCACCAGATCCTGTGCGGGTGTTCCGACCTTGATGACCTTGTCGGTCGTTTTGTCAATAGCGACCACGGACGGCTCGCGCATAACGATACCCTTTCCTTCAACATAAACGAGCACGGTCGCGGTGCCAAGGTCTATTCCAATGTCGCGGCTGAAGATCATATCCTTCAACATACGCCGTCCTCCTTTACATTTTTCTACCCCTTAATTATACAACATAATCCTGCCAAAAGTCAATTGTTTTTTACAAATATATTATTAACTTTACAAAAACAAAAGGTCGAGAAAAGCGTAAAAAGGAAGAAAACCGGAATATTTCCGCCCTTTTTGCGCTCAATAGGGTTTCAAATTTTGATTTGTGGGGGGGAGCATAGACAGCTACACCCAAGCCTCCCTCCGGGAGGGAGGGGGACCAC
>JAZSBL010000047.1:0-6688 GCA_045602385.1 Eubacteriales bacterium
CAGGCAACACAGTCCTGGTGGAATAACAAGATCACCGTATATCTCCAGGATCCCACAGGCGCATATCTCGCATACGATATGGCTTGCTCCGAAGAGGACGCTGCAAAGCTCGTTCCCGGTACAAAGATCAGAGTTGAGGGATTCAAGGGCGAATGGGCAGGCGAGGTTGAGATCGTTGACGCTACCTTTACGTTCGTAGAGGGCGCTGCTGAATACGTAGCAGAGGCTGCTGACCTTACGGATATCCTTGCTAACGAGGCAGAGCTTATAAAGCACCAGAATGAGTATGCTGTCTTCAAGGGCCTTACCATAGAGGCAATTGAGTATAAGAACGGCGAGCCCGGTGACGATATTTACGTAACGGTCAAGCTTGGCGACGATAGCTTCAGCTTCTGCGTAGAGAGATACCTTACCGATCCCGATACCGACGTTTACAAGGCATTTGCAGAGCTTGAGGCAGGCGACAAGGTTGATATTACCGGATTTGTTTACTGGTACAACGGAGTAAACACACATATTACAGAGGTAGTTGTAAACAGCAATTCGAATGTTGAACCCGGAACCGAGACCAATACCGAGGCAAATACCGAGACGAATACCGAGGCTAACCCCGAGACCAATACCGAGGCCGCTACAACAGAGCCTGAGGAAGATGATGGCGATGATGATAAGGAAAACAATACCAAGGCTCCCGTCACTCCCGCTCCTGCGGTAACAGAGCCTGAGAGCGAGACCGAGGCAGAAAAGGAGAGCGGATGCGGCTCCGTAGTAGGCGCAGGCGTTGCGATCGTTGCAGCTGCGGTTGCATTCGGATTCGTTACATTCAGAAAGAAAGAGGACTGATTTAGCCGATAAAAGCTAACGGTCACAACATAAAACGGCAGTGGAAATTCCACTGCCGTTTTTTGCGCGCCTTGAGGTTTACAAAATAGAACAAATGTATTATAATATACTCAGACGGGGTGCGCCGGGGGAGGGCGCGGGGAGACCCCTATAAATAATGCAGAAAGGATTAAAAATGCAAAAGATAGTAAGATATATATCGCTTGATTTTCAGAGAAAAAGCAATGCCCGTGTGGTATATGCTACGCAAAGCGATTTGAATTACAGAGTTGTAGTTATAACGCTCTACAACGACGGTGTGATATATCCCATTCACCCGTTTTCGGGAGAGATCGCCGCTATAAACGTTCTCCGTCCCGACGGCAAAAGCTCCTCTTTTCCCGCTACCGTAACGGGCGTGGGGGAGATAACCTACGAGATGACGTCATGGCCCGTGGGAATTGCGGGCGATGTTCAGATGAGCGTGTCGCTCTATACCGCCAACGGTGACAGACTTTCTACCGCTCCGTTTACCGTGCAGGTCGCAAACGGATTGTATCTCGGCAGTCAGATCGAGGAGGACGAGGAAAACCAGACCGCGTTCGCAAACATGATGGCGAAGCTTGCGGACGTAAACCTGAGGGAATCACTCCGCGTGTCGGCCGAAGATGCGCGAAAGAATAACGAGGATGCCAGACAGGAGGCAGAGAGCAAGAGGACAGAGGCTGAGTCTTTTCGTGCCGCTGTGGAAATTGCGCGGGAGAACCGAGAGGAGAAGAGATGCACGGAGGAGCTTATCAGAATGGATAACGAGGAGATTCGTATCGCGAACGAAGAAAAGCGCTGCCGCGTGACAGACGATATGCTTGAGGGACTTGACAATCTGCTTGCCTTACAGGAGGCGTACATACGCGCCGCGGGAGGTGCATCATGACCGAGTTTAATGAACAAAAAATTGCCGAGGTGACCGAAAAGCTGACAAGAGCGAGCGAAAATTCCACACGGCTTTACGATGTGGGATTCACCGCAGGGAAGAAAAGCGAGTATGATGCCTTTTGGGATACATTTCAAAAGAGTGGAAGCAGGATATATTATGATCGCGCCTTTGCGGATGGCACAAACGGGGGAAACATGTGGGTATTCAATAAGACCTACCGACCAAAGTATACCATGAAGCCGGTGTCGGCAGTTTCCATGTATAGTTATGGTACTCTTCCTTATGAGGCGATCGCCTCTGTGGACTTCTCGGATTGTACTGATTTTTATTCGACATTTTCCTATTTTAGTATTAGTGGCAGTGAAAAGAAATTCCCACCTATAGATATTCGATCGGCCACAAGAACGCAAAATATGTTCGGCTGGTGCAGCGGTATTCGCGAGATAGAGGAGATAAAGATATCAGAGAACACGGCGGTACAATCCATGTTTAACGGTATGACTAGTCTTTGTGAGGTCAGATTTAACGGTACTATAGGAAAGAACGGCTTGTCCTTTGCGTCCTGTGCTCGGCTTTCAAAGCAAAGTATTAAAAATATTATAGGTTGCCTATCGGATACCGTGTCAGGAATGAAGATAACATTTTCAAAGGAGGCTGTAAACAAGGCCTTTGAATCGATCGAGGGTGAAAACGACGGCGAGAATAGCTCCGGCTGGTGTGACGATCTCGTGTCCACTAAGCCAAATTGGACAATAGCGCTTGCATAAGGAGAAAAGTGTATGAAAAGAATAAAATTAACGGCTAATGAAGGAATGTGGCTCACAGACGGAGATATTTGCGCGAAAAGCGTTTATCTCGGAGAAAATGATGAGCCGGGGAATTGGCGTGAGATCACCGAAGAGGAGCGCGAAAGAATAATAAAGGAGGCGGATGCGGTTGACAAATGAAGAGATAGTGAAAATAATAGCTGAAAACACGCAACGCTCAAAGTCGAATGCGCACCGCATTGACGACCTTGAGAAGAACGGAGAGCTACTGCACAAGATGGTAACTGCGCTTGAGGTGCTTGCAACGCAGCAGAAAAGCGTTGCGGAGCAGGTAGATAAGATAGACTCCAAGGTCACAAGGCTTGAACAGTCACCGATGAGGAGGGTAACGACCATTGTCGGGTACATAGTTGCCGCGCTGTGTTCTGCCGCCGCGGGCGCGGTGTTTTCGGGCGGATTTGAACTGCCGTTTTGAAAACAATAGTATGTAGATAAATAAACAAGAGATTTATAATTCTGCAAATTGGGACGTTTTTTTAGACGGTTCATACCACTAAAAGGTGACTTCGGGGAATTAGAACCCTGACGTGCGTGGATATGCATCTTTGATCCAAGTGTATCTGCGCACGTCCAATACCAAGCCGCGGCATCGCGGCTGGTAGGGGGGTGCAATTTAAGACGGGCTATATCACTTAAAGGTGGCTTCGGGGAATTAGAACCCTTACGTGCGCGAAGTTAATCTGGATTGAGGGTGTAATTTGGCGCACGTCCAATACCAAGCCGCTATGCGGCTCGGTAGGGGGTTCTAATTCTCGAAGTTCTGCGCCAATAAAATAGAGGAGAGGCGAATGCCTCTCCTCTATTTTATTGGTGGAGCTGAGGGGAATTGAACCCCTGTCCGAAAACCTCTTGATACAACTTTCTCCGGGTGCATATCATCTTTTAGTCTTTTCCCACACACCGCCGATGATCAGGCTGTGTGTGAGAGCAACCGTTTTGTGCATGACCGACTCAACGGTAAAAGGCCGATGCATGTTCACCACTGACATGACGCTCAGTCCCGACTCGTGGTCCTGACGGGAGGAACGGGCGGTCCGCAGACCGCGGCACTGCCATCATCAGCTCCCGAAGGAGCGATGATTAGGCAGCCATAGCAACTGTATTGTTGTCGTTTATTTTTTAAAGTTTGAGCAGTTTAAGAGATTACTCGGCTCTACCCGCTTATCATACCTCAAAATCCCCGTCGAAACCTTTACAGCCCCGTATTGCACCGCTGTGCGGCACATATTGTTATTTTGAGTGTGTTTGGTGGTGGGCTATTTATAGCTCTCCTTCATTTTTCTGTCGATCTCTCGGTTTGCGTCACGCTCTGCGATGGAGTCGCGCTTGTCGTACATCTTCTTGCCTCGGCAAAGTCCAAGCTCGACCTTTACGTGTGAGTTCTTGAAGTAGAGCGAGAGGGGAATGAGCGACATACCCTTTTGCGCCACAAGGCCGTGGAGCTTCATTATTTCGCGCTTGTGCATAAGCAGCTTGCGACGGCGCAATGGGTCGCGATTGAAGATGTTACCGTGCTCGTAAGGGCTGACGTGCATTCCGATAACGAAAAGCTCGCCGTCCTTGATGTCGCAGTAGGAGTCCTTGAGGTTGACACTACCCGCGCGAATGCTCTTGACCTCGGTACCGAAAAGCTCGATGCCCGCCTCGTATTTTTCTTCAACGAAATAGTCGTGATATGCCTTTTTGTTCTGCGCGGCAATCTTTATTCCGCCGTTTTTGTTCGCCATGAGTGTTCCTCCTCTCCTTATTTATTGCGCAAGGGATATTATACATTATTTTGCCCACATTGTCAAGGCTTTTTTTGTCGCAAGGGAGTCTAAATGGCAATTTGTCAAAATATTTCTCCAAAACCACTTGACAAAAGGGCAAAAATGCGGTAAAATAACAAAGTGCTTGACACTTAAGCCGGTGTGATGGAATTGGCAGACGTGCTGGACTCAAAATCCAGTGGTAGCGATACCGTATCGGTTCGACCCCGATCACCGGCACCAAAAAAGATGCCATAGGCTTCAGCCTATGGCATCTTTTTTGCTCCCAGTTCTCACGGTCAGAACCTGCCGAGCGCGGCGGCGCCGGCACGTTTTGCCAGACGGACATAAGGACTAGTCGTACTCCACGCAAAACAGGGTTCTGACCCCGATCAGCATCGCCGTGAGAATTTCTTTACACCGACTAAATTGAGAACCTGCCGGAGCGAGAGCGAAGGCACGCTTTGCCGGATAGACGTGAAGTTTGATTAGACACTATGCAAAGCAGGGTTCAGACCCCGATCTTCCTCGCTATCCAAGTGCTTCATTAGTTAAATAGCGAACCCGCCGAGCGCGGCGGCGCCGGCACGCTTTGCCGGATAGACGTGAAGTTTGATTAGACACTATGCAAAACAGGGTTCTGACCCCGATCTTCCTCACTATCCAAGTGCTTCATTAGTTAAATAGCGAACCTGCCGATACGCGTCGCGTTCGGCGCGCTTTGCCAAATTAACGCGCACAATATTGAATGTATGCTGCTGAAAAAATATAAAAGGGAAAGGCATAGAGCGGTACTCTTAAGGACAGTTTTTCAAAATACGGCACATCTCGAAAGAGGTATGCCGTATTTTGCTTTTGTGTCTACAAAAGCAGTGCTTGTCAGGGAAATTGATAAGGTATAGGTGAACTAAAAAAGGCTCCCTTGTGTAAAGGGAGCTGTCAGCGAAGCTGACTGAGGGATTGTTCTACGAGCTGATCAATATATTCGCAAACACCCCGAAAGTTTTTATGTATTTCTGTATTCGGTATTCTGATAACTGTCAAACCGTACTCTTCAAGAAAAGCAGTTCTTTCCTCGTCATACTGCTTTCCTTCCTCGGTATAATGTCCTGAACCGTCAAGCTCTATGACGAGCTTTGCCTCTGCACAGTAAAAATCCGCAATTTACTTACCGAGAACCTTCTGACGAGAAAATCGAACGGGATAGGTGCGTAGGAAATCATACCAAAGGTGATTTTCTTCTTTCGTCATATTCTTCCGCAGCATTTTTGCGGTTGGCACAATGTCTTTATTGTGTTTTCTCTGCATTACAATCCCTCCGTCACGCTGACGCGTGCCACCTCCCTTTACACAAGGGAGGCTTTTGTGCTGACCGTTACGTATGCGTGATCTGTTTCAAATTTATTTAAGATCTTAAGCTTGGATATTGAAAGATAGCTACGTATATCGTTAGGATTATCGGGATATATTTTTACCTTTCTATCACCCATATCGATATACTCATTCTGATTTTTATCGATCGACAAAACAAAAAGTCCGTTATTTGTCAACAAAGTAGCAATTTTTTGTATACCTGATAATTTATCCTGTATGTGCATAAATGTTAATGACGAGTATATTACATCAAACTGTGCCTCAAATTCACAAGACATAAAATTGCCGCAAATAAGTTTTATATTTTGATACGCTGATAGGTTTTCAGTTGCTCTCCCAATTGTCTTTTCGGATATATCTATTCCACACAAGCTGTTACAATTTGGTGCAACCTTGATGGCAAGTCGCCCTGTTCCAATTCCTATTTCTAAAACGGATTTGCTTTTATCAAGCTGCATACTCTCGATAAACTTATCTCCGTCCCACTTGTCCATATAATCTCTCAATGGTTTAGGATCGCGAGCAGGGTCATTGTTTTCGTCAATTAGCTTGTTATAATGTTCGATCACTTCTCTCATAAGCATCTTCCTTGTACTATTCGAGATTAATGTTTTTATTATAACACAAAAACCGCAGAAAATCAATCTGCGGTTTCTGTTTTCTGTCGGTAGGTAATGTAGTCTCAAAACTGTCCTTAAGAATACGCCGACTTGGCCGATCCTTTTTTCTGTTTCCATCCAAGGCAGGAGGATATGACGGTTGTATGGCAGGATTCCGCGGTGCGAATGGAATTGACAAATGCGGGAAAGGATGTTATAATAAATCCATCCATCCGCTTTATGACCGAAAGGAGCAAACCATGTATCAAATACGCAATCTCACCGACAATGATGACATCAAGATTCTGGACAGCCTCGGCGCATTTACTGTCATCGAATATCAAAGGGATTTGAGTGTCATGCCCGAAAATGCCCAGACAG
>JAZSBL010000048.1:0-17757 GCA_045602385.1 Eubacteriales bacterium
TTCCGTACATTTATCGAGCAAGGTTTTGTCATGATAATATCCACTTTCTAAAACAAGCTCAATCCAATATTCCGTTTCGGAACACTCTTTCAAAGCAATTTGCAGTTTGGCAATAAAGTCAGCCTTGCCGTGAGCATAAAAAGCTTCTCTGATATTCGCGCCTATGCTCGTTCCCGAGCGTAAAAACTGATTGATCAAAGCACTTTCGCACTTTGCTACTCGAAGTTCCTTACATACCTGTATCACTTCAAGCGCAAATGCCTTGGATTTTACAATTAACGGACTTTCGATCATAACCTTACCACCTTTCACTTTGCTATATCAATTATACCATAAAACCTATTACTTTTCAACCTGATATAATAAAAAATGCTTTTCGCCACAGCGAAAAGCTACATCAGATACCTTCTCACTATTCACTATTACTTATTACCTCCAAAAAAATTCCTCTGCGGAGGGAGAAAAGTGAAAAGTGAAGAGTGAAAAGTGAAGAGGTAAAAAAATATCCTCGGAACAAGTCCGAGGAATTTTTTTGGTTGCGGGGATGGGATTTGAACCTCATGACCTCCGGGTTATGAGCCCGACGAGCTACCAAGCTGCTCTACCCCGCGATATTTTTTGTGCCCTGTTCTCTTGGGCGAATAATATTATAGCATATTATATGTGCCTTGTCAACCCCTTTTTTGTACTTTTTTAAAAATCTTTTTTCCCTCTTTTTACATTTTTCGTCTTTATTAACATCTACCGCTGCCTCAGTTTAGTCAACTTAACAAAATTTCCTTATATCTATTGACAAAAGAGTTCAAAAGTTCTATAATGTCATCATATATATTTATATGCACCACTTGCAAAGGGGGATACTCGTAAAATGGGATCGCAGGCTTTAGATATCAGGTGCCCCGGATGCGGAGCGCCGGTCACCACCAGCCAGACAGAGTGTATGTTTTGTCACAACCCTGTCGTAATCACATCCTTTAACAGCGTAACGTCAATGACGGGGCTTGAGCTTAACAAGTATATCTCTTCATACAAAAAATCGCTTGGCGAGCACCCCGATGACCGCGCCCTTAACATGTCGGTCGCGCTCTGCTACATGAAGCTTAAAATGTACGACGAGGCATACAAGGCGTTCTCCAAGGCAATCGAGGACAACTTTGATTATTCCGACTCCTACTTCTACGCGGCGGTCTGCCTGCTTAAGGGCAGAAAGGCATTTCTCTGCTCCCGCCCTGAGATCGACAAGATCATGGAGCTGATGAATGCGGCAACCATGATAGAGGAACGCGGAGTATACTTCTACTTTATGGCGTACATAAAGTATGACTACTTTAAGCGCAAGTTCTTGAATACAACACCTAACTACAAGGACTACATGGCTCTTGCATCGGCCAAGGGCTGCTCCCAGATGGACGTAAAGACTCTGTTCGAGATGCTCGGAGTCGACGCCCCAAATATGATCTGACTTTCTTGCATAATACGTTATGCATAAAAAAATAAAAAATTTTTTGCTTTTTCAGGAGGAAAAACAAATGGGATGCTTGAGTATACCTAAAAACAACAAAGGAAACCAGAAAAACGCGATCGATCCGCTCGTTCTCAGAAAGCGCGGTAAGAGAGAGGGACAGTGCCAGTGCATAGATTACCTCTACGCTTCCACACAGACTCCCGAGCAGGCTCCTAAGAAGGGTTGCCTCGCTTCTCTTCAGAAGAAGGCAGGATGCCTTGGCAACGAGAAGAAGGCTTGGACAATGGATGACTACATCAACTATGTTGACCAGACAATCAACAGCCTCAATCTCAGAGAAAAGGCTATTTCAAAGATCGGCCTTGACGAAACACAGATCTCCGAGATTCCCCCTGTTGTTCTCAACAGCTTTATTTACAGAGGCGACGATATCGCGATCAAGTCCGAGGAAACAAGCATCGGCGGTATTTGGAGAAACGTTTCCAACAAGTACTCTGTAACATGGATCTTCTTCTCCGCAACACAGATCTATACATACACCTACATCCTTGACACAACAAGCGACAACGCAGTTGAGTACACAAAGGACTTCTTCTACACCGACATCACATGTATCAGAACAGAGCATGAGGTTGAGGAGAACATCATTGAGCGCAAGAAGACTCTCCAGGGTTGCGGTTGCTTCAAGAAGAAGAACAAGGAGCCCGAGAGCCAGTACTATCACGCTAACAAGGAGTACGATACTCTCTCCATCACAGTTCCCAACGATAGCTACTCATTCTGCTGCCTGACCAATGAGACCATTGAGCAGAGCATCCAGGCTGCAAAGGCTATGATCCGCGAAAAGAAGAACGGCTAATTCTGTTTCAGAATAAGGCAAGGTGCTTTTGCCTTGCCTTATTTTGCATATTAACCTTATGGAAGACAAAAACAGAATCATTGTATCCGCTTCAACCGTCAAGGTGGTCCCGCAGCAGGAAGAGGAGGAAAAATTTGTCCCCCACAATCCACTGAACAGACCCAAGATGCACTATGTAAAGCCTATAATCGCGTTTTCGGTATTTGTTATACAGTTCGTATTGCTCTGCCTTATCCCCTACTCCGAGTGGTGGATAGGCGCGATAGTCCTGACCGTCTACACCGTCGCGTATATGTCGGTCATCGCAAAAAGAACGGTTATCTGGCTTGTACATTTGTATCAGAATTTAGCTACGGACGAAGTACGCCTCAAATGCTGCTTTGAGCCGAGCTGCTCCGAATACATGATACTCGCGGTTCAAAAATACGGAGTTATTCGCGGTGTGTATAAGGGGATCCGCCGTTTGATCCGTTGCGGCGATGAGCACGGAATAGATTACCCGTGATCATTTATTTAAATTAGGGAGAATAATCATGGCATTTTTCAATAAAAATCCTAACGAGGCTGCGTATCAGGGCGGCAAGAAGCATTGGGCAGACGTTATCAAAAACACAGGCCCCGGCGACCTTCTGATATGGAGACAGCCCGAGGAGGACTTCAACACGAACTCCACGCTTATCGTTATGCCCGGAGAGTCCGCCATTTTTGTAAAGGGCGGTACTATCGAGCAGGTGTTTGAAAGCGGAACCTATACCCTTTCCACACAGAACTACCCCTTCATTTCTCGCTTGAGAAATGCATTTACAGGCGGTATAAGCACCTTCAATTGCGTAGTTTATTTCGTTAAGACCGCGCATACCACAGAGATCATGTGGGGCACGGATTCTCCTATCCAGGTAAGGGATAAGCTTCTCGGAATAGCTACAAAGCTCCGCGCAAGAGGCGCGTACAGGGTGCAGATCACCAATCCCGCGGTATTCCTTACCAAGCTGATCGGCAACAATTTCGTAGCTGCGACACCCGAAGGAATTACAAGATTCTTTGTAAGTGAGTTCCAATCCAAGATCAAGTCAATAATTGCAAAAGCTATAAACGAGTCCAACACCGAGATACTCGGAATCGACGCCCGTCTTGACGAGCTTTCCGAGCTTATCAAGCCCCTGGTCAACGAGGCGGTCGACGCATACGGTATGAGATGTGTAAGCTTCTCTGTAATGGCAGTAGACATCGACGACAGCGAGCTTCGCCAGAAGTACGACGAGATCGGCATGGACGCTATCGCCAAGATGAGAAACGCGCAGGCCGACAAGATGGTAATGGATACCCTTGGCGACAAGTGGGCGCAGCAGCAGGCGGTAAATATTATGAGCACCTTTGCGGAAAACTCCGGTAAAGGCGGAGATGGCATGACCAACGCTGCAATGGGCATGGGAATGGGTATGGCGGCAGGAAACATGTTCGGCGGAATGGCGCAGCAGATGTTCGCGCCCATGCAGCCCATGCAACCCATGCAGCAGCCCGCGGCAGCTCCCCAGCCTGCGGCGGATGATCCCATGGAAACCCTTGCAAAGCTTAAGAAAATGCTTGATGCCGGTCTTATTGAACAGGCAGAATACGACAAAAAGAAGGCTGAAATTTTAAGCAGAATGTAATTTTGCGTTTTGCTAAGAAAGGAAGGACGGAATTTTGGGATTTTTATTTTCAACTGCATTAATACTGATCTTTAACGTTTTGTTCTTTATACTTGGAGGCGTAGACCACACAACGGCGGCTTGGATAGCGTACGGCGCAATTCACCTGTCTTACATTATCTCTATTGCCAGCCCCTATCTTGTAAAGAACCAGACCAACCGCGTAGGCAGCGCGCTGTCGGTGTCATACGTTTCCGCGATAAATCTTGTTATACAGATAGTCGTTGGCGGATTGATCATTATCATCGACCCCGACAGCTATACCGGAACTTTAGTCATTGAGCTTATCATGCTCATCGTCTATATTGCGATACTCGTCACGCTTCTCCTTGCCAACAAGGATACCGAAGCGGCAATTGCGCGCCAGAAGGAAGAGGTCTTCTTTATCAGAGATCTCGCGGGCCGCGTAAAGCTTTTGATGGGACGCGATACAAGCGGAAGACTTGACAAGCCCCTTGAAAAGCTGTACGACGTGATCTTCTGCTCTCCCACTCGCTCTTGCGCTTGCGTAAAGCCGCTTGAGGCAGAGCTTACGGCAAAGATAGGCGAGCTTGAAGGCGCGGTCCTCGGAGGACGCACGGACGATGCCGAGCGCATCATCGGCGAAGCGTTGCTTTTGATCGACAGAATACAGCTCACACTTAAAAACGTTCAGTAAAGCATTCCCTCTTGGCAGACCGCCAAGAGGGATTTTTTATTTGTGCGGCAACCGTTTCAGACTAACGCTCCCAAGCATCAAAAAGTGATACCTTTCCCGAAAAAGTTTTTTCCCCAAATAGCAAAAACGCACTTGACTTTCCGTAAACGGTGTAGTATAATATCATTGACAAAAAAATAACAATTTTATTGTCCGTATTTTTTAAAAAGCAAGGAGATATAAAAATGGCAAAAATTCTTATTTGCCCTAACAAATACGTTCAGGGCGCAGGCGAAATGGGTAAGATCGCGGACTACGCAAAGGCTTACGGTAAAAAGGCGCTTGTAGTTATCACCGCTTCGGGCTACAAGAGAATCGGCGCAACGCTTGAGGCAAGCTTCGGCGCTGGCGAGGTCAGCGCAGTTTATGACTACTTCAACGGCGAGTGCTCCTGGAACGAGATCAACAGACTTATCGCGGTTATGAAGGACAAAGGCTGCGACATGGTCATCGGTATCGGCGGCGGTAAGATCCTTGACACGTCCAAGGCTGTCGCAAACGCATGCAAGACTCCGGTTATCATCTGCCCCACCATCGCATCGACTGACGCACCCTGCTCCGCTCTTTCGGTAATCTATACTGACGAGGGTGTATTCGAGGAGTATCACTGGCTCCCCGCTAACCCCAACATGGTCCTCATGGATACAGAGATCATCGCAAAATCTCCCGCGCGCCTTACCGTTTCAGGTATCGGCGACGCGCTTGCAACCTACTTTGAGGCAAGAGCAACAAAGGCAAAGGACGCAGGCACATGCGCAGGCGGAAAGGTTACCTGCGCGGCTATGGCTCTCGCAGAGCTCTGTCTTGACACACTCCTTGAGGAGGGCGTTAAAGCTAAGCTCGCTCTTGAGGCAGGCGCATGCACAGAGGCAGTTGAAAAGGTCATCGAGGCTAACACGCTTCTCTCCGGTATCGGCTTTGAGTCGGGCGGACTTGCGGCTTCGCACGCTATCCATAACGGACTTACCGTTCTCCCCGAGTGCCACCATATGTACCACGGTGAGAAGGTTGCCTTCGGTGTTCTAACACAGCTCATGCTTGAGAACGTTCCCACCGAGGAGCTTGACGAGATCGTAAACTTCTGCATCGAGGTAGGACTCCCCGTAACACTAGGCGAGCTCGGCGTGACCGAGGTTACAGACGAGAAGCTTATGGCAGTTGCAAAGGCAGCTACCGTAGAGGGCGAAACCATCCACAACATGCCCTTCGAGGTTACAGCCGAGAAGGTCGTTGCGGCTATGAAGGCTGCAGACGCATACGGCAAGTACATGCTCTGCCTCTGATAGCTCATAATACTATTATCCGACACGGCGCGCCGTGTCGGATTTTTTTATCAAATATTCCCTATTTCATTGACAAAACGAGATATGTGTGATACAATTTTTCTGATGAATAATATACACTTCAATTTGGAGGCAAAAATGCAAAATATAATCAACAGCGTAGAAAAATACCGCAAGCTTATCCTTGACGCGGAAAGATACATCTGGGCTAATCCCGAAACCGGATACAGAGAGGTCAAGACCACGGCATACCTAGCACAAAAATACAGGGAGCTCGGCTACGAGCTTGTAATGGCGGAGGGAATCACGGGCTTTTATACCGTCATCGACACAGGCAGACCCGGCCCTACGGTCATGATACTCGGGGAGCTTGACTCGGTCATCTGCCCCACACACCCGGAGGCGGACCCCGAAACAGGCGCGGTACACTCCTGCGGTCACCACGCGCAGTCCGCAACGCTTCTCGGAATCGCGGCGGCTCTTACCGAGCCCCATATGCTCGACGAGCTTTCTGGTAAGATCAAGCTCTGCGCAGTTCCCGCGGAGGAGCTTCTTGAGATAGAGTACAGAACCGAGCTTAAGCGCCAAGGCAAAATAAAATACTTCGGCGGCAAGAGCGAATTTATGTCGCGCGGCTACTTTGCCGACGTTGACGTAGCGTTTATGGTACATACCGGCAGAGGCTTCTTTGCCAAGTCGGGAATGATCGGCTGTATTGCAAAAACCGTTACCTACAAAGGAAAAGCGGCGCATGCGGGCGGCTCTCCCCAGAACGGAATCAACGCGCTTTACGCGGCGAGCTGCGGACTTAACGCGGTCAACGCTATCCGCGAGACCTTCACCGAGCCCGAGCTTATCAGATTCCACCCGATCATCACACAGGGCGGCGTTATGGTCAACGCGATACCCGATAAAGCAACGATAGAGACCTTCGTCCGCGGCTCAAGCTACGACGCGATAATGAAGGAAAACAAGAAGATCAACCGCGCGCTTGTCGGCGCGGCGATCTCGCTTGGCGCAAACGTCGAGATAGTCGACGTGCCGGGCTACTCCCCCGTCGTGCAGAGCGCAGGCATGCTCGAGGTCGCAAAGGAAGCCTACGACACTATGTTTGAGGGCGAGCATTTCTACGTCAGCCCCGAGATCAGTACAGGCTGCTCGGATATCGGCGACCTTTCCATGGTAATGCCCATCGTGCACCCCTATTGCCTCGGCGCGTCGGGCACCAGCCACGGCAGCGACTACTACGTAAACGACGTAGAGTCCGCTTGCATCAAGAACGCAAAATGGCAGCTCAATATGCTCCGCCTTCTTCTCAGAAACGGCGGCGAGCTTGCAAAGAAGATCAAGGCCGAGTACAAGCCCACCTTCCCCTCGCAGAAGGCGTACCTTGAGTACGTTGATAAGATCAACTCCGAGGGCAATCGAATAACATACAACGAGGACGGCACCGCAACCGCAGACCTCACATAATTAAGAAAAAGACGGAAAATGAAAATTTTTCCGTCTTTTTTTTATTTTCCTATTGACAAAAGCAATACTTCGTGATATGATGTATTACGTAAGGAGGGGTATATCATGGACAACCAGCTCAAACGAGGAATACTCGACGTATGCGTGCTTCGTGCTATCAAAAACGAGGACTCATACGGCTATAAGATAATAAAGGACCTCGCCCCCTGCGTCACGCTCTCGGAATCTACGCTTTACACGATTTTAAAGCGACTTGAGGGCGCAGGAATGCTCACCGTCAAGACGGCGGAGCATAACGGCAGACTCCGCAAATACTATCATATCACAAAGGCAGGACTTGGGCGCATAGAGGACTTCAAGGACGAGTGGCGCGAGGTCATGCAAATGTATAAATTCGTAACGAAGGAGGACGGCGAGAATGAATAAGCAAGAATTTCTTAACGAATTGGAAAAAGCCCTTCGTGGCATGCCGCAGCAGGATATAGCCGAGCGAATAGGCTTTTACAGCGAAATAATTGACGATAAAATTGAAGAAGGCCTCACCGAAGAGGAGGCGGTAGCTACCGTTGGCACGGTTGAGGATATCGCGGCGCAGATACTTGCCGAGATTCCCCTCTCAAGGCTTGCGAAGGCAAAAATAAAGGACAAAAAGCGTAAGATGAGCGCACTTGAAATAGTACTTTTGGTGCTTGGCTCACCGATTTGGCTCTCACTTTTGATCGCGGCATTTGCGGTGATCATCTCACTGTACGCAGTTCTCTGGTCGCTCGTCGCGTCCGTTTGGGCAGTAATGAGCGGACTCGCCGGCGCGGGAGTCGGCGTGGTAGTCGCGGGAACAATTTTCATAGCAACCGGGCACACCCTGACGGGAGTAGCAGTCATGGGCGTGGGGCTTTGCGCATCGGGACTTTCAATTTTCGCCTTTTTCGGCGCGCGTGCGGCAACCGTCGGTTCGGCAAGACTGACCCGACTGATCGCCTTGGAAATAAAGAGATCTCTCGTTAGAAAGGAGGACACAAAATGAGAAAAAGCACTCTGATCTGGCTCATCGTGGCCGTCTCCTTGACAGTAGCGGGCGCATTGATTTTCACAGGCGCAATGTGCGCGATGAATTGGGATTTTTCTTCCCTTTCCACAATTGAATACGTCACTAACACCTACGAGATAACCGAAGAATTCAAAGACCTTGCTATCAAAACATCTACCTCCAACGTAACCGTCCTCCCCTCCCCTGACGGTATATGCAGAGTAGAATGCCACGAGGATGTAACTATTACCCACTCGGTATACGTTGACGGAGAGACACTCCGTATTGTTGAACAGGACGAGAGAGCTTGGTACGAAAACATTAATATTGATAGCAACACCGCAAGTATCACCGTATATCTGCCCGGCGGCACCTGCCGCAGCCTTTCAATAAATAGCAGTACGTCCGACGCAATGCTTAAAGGACTCAACCTCAGTAGTATCTCCTTCAAGCTTACAACGGGGGATATCACTATAACCGACACTGTTCTGACCAGTAATATCTGGCTCCGCGGCTCGACGGGAGACGTGAATATGGAAAACGTAATCTGTAAAGGCATCACCTCGACCGCAGGTACGGGTGATATCGCCCTTGATAACGTAACGGCAACAGAGAAATTCGACATTACTCGCACCACGGGTACAGTAAGCCTTGATAACTCCGCCGCACCCGAGATCAGAGCTGAAACAAGCTCGGGAGAAGTAAAGATGACCAACGTTTTATGTAATAGCGTCACCTCGACCGCCAGCACGGGAGGTATAAACCTAAAAAACGTTGTGGCAGAAGAGAAAATCGAGATTACGCGCTCAACGGGTGACGTAAGATTTATCCGTAGCGATGCGCCCGAAATATGCGTTACGGTTGATACCGGCGACGTCAAGGGAAGCCTGCTTTCGGGTAAGAATTTCACGGTTGAAACAAGCACGGGTGACGTCCGTGTTCCGCCAAGCACAGGCGGCGGCGCGTGCGTTATAAAGACATCCACAGGCGACGTAAATATCAGTATCGCAGACAACGACCAAATTCCTCCCACCCCGTAAAGACCTCCACGGGGGGACGGGAATATCACCGTAACACGATAAATAATGTAAAAAACCAAGGCAAGTCCAAAATCAGAAGGACTTGCCTTTTTTGCACCCAACTCCCCTACAAATTGCGATTTATCGGGGAGATGGCGATACCAAAATCGTAGGGGCGGATTCCATATCCGCCCGCTCAGAAATTGCAATTTGTGGGGGAGATGGCGGACTAAAAAGAAAGGCTCCCTTGTGTAAAGGGAGCTGTCAACGCAGTTGACTGAGGGATTGTAAAATAGCAATTGTATCATAAGAACAATCCCTCCGTCTTGCTTCGCAATCCACCTCCCTTTACACAAGGGAGGCTTACGCAAAGCGGAATTTGACGAAAATTTGCAGCCGTAACACCCCCACAAATCAAAATTTGAACGATAAATCAACAATCTACCATGCCCAACCTTTCTTCCTTTGAAAAGAGAAGCAAATAACTCAAAAAGGGAGCCGCTTGCGGCTCGCTTTTCCGTATTTAATTTATCTACTCACGCTCCCGCGTACAAAAGGAAAAATTCCTTTAGCGCAATACCGAATACCGTGAAATTCAAGGCGATAGCCAAAAGCTCCAGCCAGAACGCAACGCCGTTCGTCTTGACGTCCTTCCACCACCATTTCGCTGCAAGGGGGAAGGACACCTCAAGGTCGGCGAAAAACTCCTGCACGCGCTTCTTTACAACCCCAAAGGGCTCTGCAAGCGCGCCGGTAATCATACAGCCAAGGTCGTAGACCGAGCCAACGCCAAAGCCGAGCGCGGTAGCCGCGGCTAAATTCAGCTCGGCTGAAAGATGCGATTGAAAGGTCAAAAGCACCGCGTAAAGCATAAGCGTCAGTATCGGTGAGGGAAGAATCATCAATATTATCGACAGCCAAACGCCGTGGTAGGGTGATTTGTTTGGATTTATCATGTCAATCTCCGTTTTCCCTTAATTTGGGGTGATTGCGATAATTATAGCATATGCGGGCACGCTTTGCAAGTCATATCGGCATTTTTACCGCGAGATATGTAAATATTGTGTAAAAAAAAGGAAAAAGCCACTTTACAACCGCCGAGTATTAAAGTATAATTATATTTTGGATAATATATTTATACCAAATCCATAACAGCCCGCACGGGCGGAACGGAGAAATCATGACACTTGTGATATTGGCGGCGGGAATGGGCTCGCGCTACGGCGGACTTAAGCAGATCGACCCCATAACCGACAACGGAGAATTCATCATCGACTTTTCTATCTTTGATGCGGTCAAGGCGGGCTTTGATAAGGTCGTTTTCATCATCAAGGAGGAGAATTTTGAGGCATTCCGCGACACCGTGGGCGCACGCGTCGAGCCTTACGTCAAGGTCGAGTACGCGTTCCAGGAGCTTTATAAGCTTCCTGAGGGATTTTCTATTCCCGAGGGCAGAGTTAAGCCCTGGGGAACATCGCACGCGCTCCTTTGCGCACGCGAGTTTATAAATGACAACTTCGCGGTAATAAACGCCGACGATTTTTACGGCAGAGACGCGTTTTTCAAGCTTGCAGAGCATCTTAAGTCTATTAAGGAGACCGACACGAATTACTGCATGATCGGCTACGTTCTCCGTAACACTCTTACCGAGAACGGTACGGTATCGCGCGGAAAGTGCGAAACGACAGAGGACGGTATGCTTGCTTCCATCACCGAGCTTACCAAGATCAAGACTGACGGCGAGAACGCGCTCTATCTTGGCGAGAATGACGAGTGGTTGCCGCTTTCGGGCAAGACGGTGGTTTCGATGAACTGCTGGGGACTTACCCCCTGCATTTTCCCCGAGCTTGAAGCGGGATTCGTTGAATTTTTGTCGGGCGAGGGCGGAAAAGCGATCAAGAGCGAGTATTATCTCCCCGGCGCGATCGACGATATGATGCATGACGGCAAGTGTGACGTCAAGGTCATTCCGACGTCGGCAAGCTGGTACGGAGTTACCTATGCGGAGGATAAGCCCGCGGTAAAGGCATCGCTCCGCGGACTTATGGAGAGCGGAGAATACCCCGAGATTCTTTGGAAATAATTTATAAATACAGATAGGAGAAAGACATGTCAGTACTTATCACAGGCGGAGCAGGCTTTATCGGCTCCCACACGGCGGTTGAATTTTTGAACGCAGGCTACGAAATCGTTATCATGGATAACTTTTCGAACAGTAAGCCCGTCGTTCTTGACAGGATCAAGGAGATCACGGGCAAGGACTTCAAGTTCTATAAGGCAGACCTGCTTGACGTCGAGTCAATGGACAGGATTTTTGAGGAAAACCCCGAGATAGACAGCGTTATCCACTTTGCGGGATATAAGGCGGTGGGCGAGTCCTGCTCAAAGCCGGTCGAGTATTACCATAACAACGTAACCGGCACGCTCATGCTTGCGGACAGCATGAAGCGCCACGGTGTTAAAACGATAGTTTTCAGCTCCTCGGCAACGGTTTACGGCGATCCCGACGAGGTACCGATAAAGGAAAGCGCAAGAGTCGGTAACGCGACTAACCCTTACGGCGAGACCAAGGTAATGATAGAGAGAATACTCAAGGATATATACCTTTCCGACAAGGAGTGGAACGTGGCAGTGCTTCGCTACTTCAACCCCATCGGCGCTCACGCGTCGGGACTTATCGGAGAGGACCCCAACGGTATCCCGAACAACCTTATGCCATATATAACCAAGGTCGCAATGGGCAAGCTTCCGATGCTTCACGTGTTCGGTAACGACTACGATACACACGACGGCACGGGCGTGCGTGACTATATCCACGTAGTTGACCTTGCAAAGGCTCATCTCCGCGCGCTTGAGGTCATCAAGGAAAGACGCGGCGTTGACTATTTCAATATAGGCACGGGCAAGGGCTACTCGGTTCTTGACATTGTAAAAGCCTATAAGGAAGCGACAGGCATCGAGATCAAGTACGTTATCGACCCCCGCCGCCCCGGTGATATCGCGGCATGCTACGCAGACCCCACAAAGGCGCGCGAGATACTCGGCTGGGAGGCAGAGTTCGGCATCTTTGAGATGTGCCGCGACTCAAACAACTGGCAAGAGAAGAACCCGAACGGCTACGGCGAGTAATCCACGGAGATAAAAATGAAAATAGAGAAAAGATATTTCGGCTCATGCCCCGCAGGCGAGGTCGACATTTATAAGCTCTCCAATGATAATGGCATGAGCGCGGAGATCGCTACCTTTGGCGGTACGCTCGTCAGCCTCAACGTGCCGGATAAAGAGGGCAACGTGGCGGACGTCGTCTGCGGATATGCAACCCCCGAGGACTATTACAGAGGAGATTGCTATATCGGCGCGCTTATCGGCCGAGTTGCAAGCAGGATCGGATACGGTAAATTCACGCTTGACGGAGTGGATTATACCCTGGCGATAAACAACGGCTGTAACTCCCACCACGGCGGCAGAGTGGGCTTTTCGCACAGAATATGGGATGCGGAGGGCAGAGTGACCGACGAGGGCTGTGAGCTTGATTTGACCTACGTTTCCCCCGACGGCGAGGAGAGCTACCCCGGAACTCTCACGGTCAACGTGAGATATACCCTTACCAATGATAACGCGCTTAAAATAAGCTACCGCGCTTCGACCGATAAGAGAACGCTCGTCAATCTTACCAGCCACGGATATTTCAATCTTGGCGGCTTTGATTCGGGCGAGATGTACGACCACGAGCTTTGGATAGATGCGGACACATACATTCCCGTAAACTCTGATATTCTCCCCACGGGAGAGATAGCAAGCGTCAAGGGCACGCCTCTTGATTTCACCGAGAAGAAGTCGATCCGCAGAGATTTTAATTCCACGCACGAGCAGATGGTACTGACAAACGGATACGACCATTGTCTTAATTTCAGAGAGGTCGCCGACCCCATGGCAAATCCCCGTGCGATAGCGATTGACCCCAAGAGCGGCAGGGAAATGCATATGTATACCAATGCGCCCTCGGTGCAGCTTTATACCGCGAATTTCTTTGACAGCGACATTCCGCAGAAGGGCGGATACCCGCAGAGATCGCGCACCGCGTTCTGCCTTGAGGCGCAGAAGATGCCGGATAGCATCAACCACAAGGGCTTTACCAATGTCATCCTCTCTCCGGGCGAGGTCTACGAAACAACTACGATCTATAAGTTTGTTTGATTTATAGTTAAGTTTTTTGTTTGTATAACATCACGGTAATAATAGTGAACCATGCTTAAATGCAAGCCTCCCTTGTGTAAAAGGGGGGCTTTGTAAAATAGAGATTAAATATTTTGTGAAGAAACTACACGGCTACGAGTGTAAGAGCCGTATTAAAACAAAGCCTCCCTTGTGTAAAAGGGGGGCTTTGCAAAATAGAGATTAAATATTTTGTGAAGAAACTACACGGCTACAAGTGTAAGAGCCGTATTAAAACAAAGCCTCCCTTGTGTAAAGGGAAATAATTTGCAGAGCAAATTGGCGCGCAAGCGCGACGGAGGGATTGTTTTATTGCACAATGTTACTTTTACAATCCCTCAGTCAGCAAAGCTGACAGCTCCCTTTACACAAGGGAGCCTTTATTTTTGCCTGCCCGTGGATGATTTAATAAAAAAAGAACCGACCCATCGGGTCGGCTCTTTTTTGTTATTTAATTGAAAGTAATCGTAACGGTTGCGCTGTCGGCAGTGACACTTGTAAAGGTGACGCTAAATCCGAGAGCTGATGCCGAGTAGTCCTGCTGAACAGAGCCGAGCGTTGCTCCCGTCATCCAGAGGTCGTTTGCCGATGCATACTTCATACCGTCGTAGGTGTCGCTTTCAAAGCTCGTGTCACCGTCCGCCTCAACAAGCTTGATAAGAGCGGTGTCGGTCATCGAGTTGTTGTTGTCGGTAAATGAGAAGTAATCATCACTGAAGGGATTGTCAATGCTTGCCGAAACGTGATAGATACGCGCACCGAAAGCTGTGCCGTGTTCGTATTCATCGTTGGGATCGAAGTAGAGATAGCTGTAATCGCAATCTCCGTGGAACTCGTTAAGCCCTGTTGCGGTGTAAAGGTCAATGAGAAGATACTCACTGAAATATGTTCCGTCGTAGTCAAGGGGAACGAGAATAAACTGTCCCGACTCGGCAGAGGAGCTTATCGTGACCGTCTTGGTGGAGTCAACTATTGTGGGAGTTACCCAACCGAGAAGGAGCTTGGAGTATACGTTGTGGTCGCCGATGGTGTAGTCCATCATGTCCGCACCGCCAAGTCCATCGTCGCTGCCCTGGCCCTCATTGTAGTCATAGTAGTCGTCAAGACCGAGAAGGTGACCTGTCTCGTGAATGTAGGTGGTCGCGTTGATCTTAAGACCCTCGTAGCCGTATTCGGTGCCCTCGACATCCTCATACATAAAGTCAACGCTTGCAAAGAGATAGTAGTGAGCCCTAACGCCATCGTATGTGTCACTCTCAAAATGCCATGTAACGAATGCCCAGTAGTTGGAATCATCGCTCTCGTAGTCCATCGGCACGCTGTAAATGAGGTATACCGCGTCTATGTATCCGTCACCGTTGGTGTCGTAGTTCGAGAGATCGAGAGTATCGTCGATCATGTCAAGCGCGTAGTCGAGAATGTTCTGCGCGCCGTACTCGTCGGTTTCATACGACGATGATTTGCTCGGCATAGTCACAGGGTTAGCAATATCAAAGGAGAGATTGAGCTTGCCGAAAGACGAAGCGGTGTAGTAGGAGCTTACGCTCTGCCAGCCGGTCTGCGCCGCCGTGCCGTTGAAGGCTATCTCAAGATCTGAAAGCTCGCTTGAATTAAACTTGTCATTGGAGAACTGAACGGGAATGATCAACGCGGAGTAAGATCCCTCTGCGGGAAGACCGATAGCAAGGTGGTTTTCGTCACTGTTCGGATCGTTTTTGATGTAATCCTGTATTGCATTTTGGAGAGGGCTGTTTTGAGAGCTGCCAACGCCGTTTTCCTTATCCTCGATACCGGAGGTGTAATCACCCTCGGGTTCGGTGCTGTCGCCCGTAGAGCCGCCGTTGTCGTCCGTGTTGCCCGAGCTCTCGCCATAGGTGACGGTAACCGACTGTATTCTGACCTGCTTACCTTCAACCTCAAGATAAATGTAGGGATATGCCTCGCCGTTCAAGTCAACGGTGTAGTCGGCATAGCTTGCAGAAACCGATATCTGGTCAACAAGATCCCAGCTGTCGCCATCAACGGACGCGTATACGTAAAGGGTGGAGTCCCTGTATCCTGCGTTAAGTGAGAATCCGCTGATAAGTCTTGTAGATTCAAAGATCGCGCCGCCACAATGCGTTTCGTCATAGTAAAGTCTGAGCTGAGTTGTAAAGTGGGCATCGTATGTAACAACGGTCAAGATGTCATCAAGCTCGTGTATCTCTTCGTACGCGTACTGTGTTCCCGCGCTGTAATTTGCAAAGGTGTAGGTGATCGTTTCGGTTACTTCGCTGCCGGCGTTTTCTCCTGTCGAGGTCTCTTCCTCAGGGGGAGTTATACCGCCTATTGAGGTTTCCTCCTCAGGGGGAGTTATACCGCCTATCGAGGTTTCCTCCTCAGGGGGAGTTACATCGCCCTCGTTTCCGGTGTTACCGCCTGCGGAACCGGCGTCTGCGAAGTTAAAGGTGTAGATAGATATGTCTGAGGTGGCGGATATGCCGTAAACAGTGAGATATCCCCTGTATGTTTCAAGATACTGAGGATTTCCGTTATAGGTTGCGCTCTGGCATCTTATCAATACGCCGCCGCTAACATCTTCAAATACGAATCTTGTATTGCTCTCCGCAGAGGAGACGAGCTTAACGTGTGTTCCGTCCGCGTAAAGATACTTGCCGGATACTTTAAAGGAATAAGATCCGTCGCTGTTTCTGATTATCTCCCAAACAGCCGCCGCAGACTTGTCGGTAGTAAGAACGAGCTGCTGCTTTGACGAGCCGCTTGAGCTTGTATACGTGTAAGCCTCGGTAGTAACGTAGAACGAGCCGCACTGAAGCTTAGCGGAGAGGGGAACATTGTTTGATACATCGCTTTCCTCCTCTTTGGGCTCAGTTTCTACCTCACCGGGTGAAGTTACGATCTCACCGGCAGAGGTATCCTCCTCCTTGGGGTGGGTCTCAATCTCCCCTGCGGTGGGCTCCTCTCGGTCGGTGGTTATTTCCTCCTTAGCGGTGGTCGTCTCCTCCTTGTCGGTGGTCATCTCCTCCTTGTCGGTGGTCGTCTCCTCCTTGTCGGTGGTCGTCTCCTCCTTGTCGGTGGTCGTCTCCTCCTTGTCGGTGGTCATTTCCTCCTTGTCGGTGGTCGTCTCCTCCTTGTCGGTGGTCGTATCCTCCTTAGCGGTGGTTGCCTCTTCGGTGGAGGTCGTTTCACCCTGTGTTGTGCTTGCCGCCTCGGATTCGCTGTTATTCTCCACGGTAGACGTGGTTTCACCCTCGCCGTCCGCATCCTCGTCATCGTCATCGTCATCTTCTTCTATGTCGTTTACTACGATGATTACGGATTTAATCGCGTTCTTGTATGCGCAGGTAGCGGTATACATACCGGAAACGTCGAACCGGACGTCGGTGGTTATCATGTCGTCAGTGACCTCAACCGCCTCGCCGGTAGTTGTGTTTTTGATATGGAATAACGATTTGAGGTCAAGCGTGTTGCCAATGTTTACGCGGTAGCTTGAGCTTGTGCTGGTGATTTCATATTCGTATTCGGGTTCGAATATGGTTGTGGAGAGATCGCATGCCGCAAGGGTGGTCAGGATCAATACCACTGCCAATAAAAGAGCCAGATGTTTTTTCATAATATATCTACCTTTTTTGAAATTATTTTACATATTATATTATAAAACTACAATGTCGATTTGTCAATAACAATTTTCGAAAATCAAAAAAGCATCACGTACGGCGACCTGCGATAGAGCAGTATACTCGAACTAACAGGAAAAGGACAGAGAGTGTTTCACATTCTCTGTCCTCTTTTATTGACAACCACTGACTTAATTAAAGACACCAAATTTTGTCTTTGTCAAATTATCAAGCTTTATTGACAAATCAACAGAAATGTGATAAAATATACTCGTCACACAATCTAATATTTTTTCGTGTTAGTGGGAAACTATCCTTGGTAAAAGGTGTTTCCTTTTTTCCTCATACCCACTAACACTGGCGAGAGATTGTGTGACAACAATGAAGGAACACTTTTTCGGTGCGTTCCTT
>JAZSBL010000049.1:0-4665 GCA_045602385.1 Eubacteriales bacterium
GGTCATCGTCGCCGGCTGCGGCATCCACAACACCGGCAGTGAGGACAGCCGGCATGACGGCGTGCACACCTTCCACATCGGCAAAAACGCCCGCATCAAATACGTTGAAAAGCACTATGGCGAGGGTGACGGAAACGGTAAGAACGTAATGAATCCCCATACCGTAGTCGAGCTTGACGAAGGAGCTTACATGGAGATGGAAACGACCCAGATAAAGGGTGTTGACTCCACAAAGCGTAAGACAGACGCGGTGCTTAAGGCGAAGTCTACCCTTATAATTCATGAGAAGATCATGACACACGGTGAGCAGTTTGCCGAGACCGAGTTTACGGTCGATCTTCAGGGTGACGATTGCGGAACGCACGTCGTTTCGCGCTCGGTTGCAAAGGATAACTCGCGTCAGCTCTTTATTTCCGATGTGAAGGGTAACAGCCGTTGTTCCGGACATACCGAATGTGATGCCATCATTATGGATAACGCGTCGGTAGTAGCAGTACCCAAAATAGTTGCAAACAATACCGAAGCGTCGCTTATACACGAGGCGGCAATTGGAAAGATCGCAGGAGAGCAGCTTGTAAAGCTGATGACCCTGGGTCTTGACGAAAAACAAGCAGAAGAAGAGATAATCAACGGATTTTTGAAATAAAATAGTATAAACCAAAATCTATACGTGAGGTATTATATGAAAAAAACGGCTTATTCTCAGGAGCAATTAAAGATGCTCTCGCTTCTTTCACATGAATATCCAACCATACGTTCAGTAAGCGCCGCGCTTATTAACAAAAATGCAATTGTAAACCTTCCCAAGGGGACAGAGCATTTTTTAAGCGACCTTCACGGTGAGTCCGAGGCGTTCAACCATATAATGAACAATTGCTCGGGAATTATAAGAGAAAAGGTCGATATTCTTTTCGGCGCTACTATGTCGGAAGCCGAAAGACGTGAATTTTGCACCCTTATATACTACCCGGTGGAAAAGACCGAGGAGCTTATGCGAAACGGAACGATAGACGAGGAGTGGTATAGTGTAACACTGTACAGACTCGTCGACCTTGCGCGCGCAGTGGCATCAAAGTATACAAGAGCAAAGGTTAAGGGTGCATTGCCGAATGATTTCAGACACGTAATAGATGAGCTTCTTCACACCAGTGGCGAGGAGCACAACAAACAGGAATACTATAAGCACATCATATCAACGATTATTGAGGTCGGACAAGGCTCTGCGTTTGTAGAGTCTCTGTGCTCACTTATCAAGCAAATGGCGGTAGATTGCCTGCACGTTGTCGGGGACATATATGACCGAGGACCGCGCGCTGATAAGATACTTGATATGCTTATGGCACATCACAACGTAGACGTTCAGTGGGGAAATCACGATATCGTATGGATGGGCGCGGCTGCGGGAAGCGCTGCTTGCATTGCCGCCGTGCTTAATTCCGCTATCCAATACAATACGCTTTCGATAATAGAGAATACGTACGGTATAAGCCTGCGCGACCTTATCGGATTTGCACAGGAGACGTATAAGGGCTGTACCTGGTTTATGCCCAGAAACGCCGATGATAAATACTATATCAAGAACAATATGGATAGCCTTTCCAAGGCGCATAAGGCGATCGCTATAATTCTTTTCAAGCTTGAGGGACAGCTTATCAAGCGCCATCCCGAGTACGGAATGGATGAACGTCTTTTACTTGATAAGATAGATTATCAAAGGCATACAGTTCGTTTAGACGGTGTCGAGTATCCGCTTAACGATTATCATTTTCCAACAATAAATACAAACGACCCCTATGCGCTCTCTCCTGCCGAAAAGAGCCTTATGGAGTCATTAACGACAGCATTTAAGCAGAGCAGAGTGCTTAAAAAGCATATACGATTCCTGTATAGCGTCGGAGGAATATACAAGATACACAACGGCAATCTTTTGTATCACGGCTGTATTCCTATGCGCCCTGACGGAGCTCTTGCAAACTCTTGTGTGTTCGGTGAGCCCTTGTCTGGCAAGGCATATCTTGACGCGTGCGACAGAGCGGCGCGCAAGGCATATTACCATGGGGACGAAAATTCACTTGATTTTATGTACTATTTGTGGTGCGGAAAGAAAAGCCCGCTTTTCGGCAAAGACAAAATGACGACATTTGAGAGGTATTTTGTGTCGGATGAGGCGACCTGGAAAGAGGAGCGCGACCCCTATTACGGCTTTGTTGACAACTATGAGGTCGTTTGCCGAATAATCGAGGAATTCGGACTTGACAGAAGAACGTCGCATATAATAAACGGACATATTCCCGTAAAGAGCGGAGAGAACCCTGTCAAAGCAAACGGCAAATATATCCTCATTGATGGAGGCTTTTGTAAAGCATACCATAAAAAGACCGGCATAGCAGGATATACGCTAATATATTCCTCGAGAGGGTTAAGACTTGTTTCCCACGGACAGTTCGAGGGCAAAGCTGCCGCCCTTCGTGAGAACAAGGATATAATCGCGACCAAGGATGTTGTTTTTGAAAAAATGGCAAAGAGGAAGCTCGTCAGCGATACAGATCAGGGAAAAGAAATACTTGCCAATATGGAGGATCTGAAGATGCTCTTGAATGCATATCTTGAGGGTACTCTTAAGCAGGCGGGCGAGATATAAGCAAATTTTGTAAAAAACACCCAACAGAATGAAAAAAATCAATAAAATATCGTAATTAATTGCAATTTATTATCTAAATATTTTGTGGTATAATTATGTGGTTTAAAATATAGGACACAGTAGAAACTAAGGAGACAGTATGGTAAGAGAAGATTTAAGAAACGTTGCTATCATTGCGCACGTTGACCACGGAAAGACAACGCTTGTTGACGGGCTTTTGAAGCAGGGCGGTATTTACAGAGAAAATCAGGAAACCGTTACGAGAGTAATGGACTCTGACGATATCGAGAAGGAAAGAGGCATTACGATCCTCGCGAAGAACACCGCGGTTCATTATAAGGACGTTAAGATAAATATCGTCGATACACCCGGACACGCCGACTTTGGCGGCGAGGTTGAGCGCGTGCTCAAGATGGTCAACGGAGTTATTCTTCTCGTAGACGCCGCAGAGGGCCCTATGCCTCAGACACGCTTTGTATTAAAGCGCGCACTTGAGCTTAACCACAGAGTTATCGTCTGCGTAAACAAGATAGACAAGCCCGACGCAAGACTTGGTGAGGTCGAGGACGAGATCCTTGAGCTTCTCATAGATCTCGGTGCAAACGATGAGCAGCTTGATTCTCCCATGCTCTATTGCTCGGGACGCTCGGGAACAGCAAACTTCACCCCTTACGAGGAGGGAACAGATCTTACCCCCTTGTTTGAAACTATTCTTGAATATATGCCTGCTCCCGAGGGAGATGCAGACGGAGACCTTCAGGTACTCGTCTCCTCGGTTGACTATAATGATTACGTAGGACGTATCGGAATAGGAAGAATAGAGCGCGGACAGATCAAAGTCGGTCAGGAGGTTCTTGTTTGTAACTATCACAAACCCGATGAAAAGCCGAGAAAAACAAAGATCGTTTCTCTCTATCAGATAGACGGACTTCTCCGTGTACCGGTTGAGAGCGCAAAGATGGGTGATATTATTTGCTTCTCCGGAGCAGGTGACATTTCTATCGGTGATACGCTTACGTCAACAAATAATCCGGAGCCTCTTGAGTTCGTCAAGGTAAGTGAGCCTACGGTTGAGATGACCTTCTCGGTAAACACAAGCCCTCTTGCAGGCAAGGAAGGTAAATTCGTTACATCCCGTCAGCTCCGCGAAAGACTTTACAGAGAATTATTAAAGGACGTTTCTCTCCGTGTCCGCGACGGTGACACCACCGATGAGTTTATCGTTTCCGGAAGAGGAGAGATGCACCTTTCCATTCTTCTTGAAAACATGCGCCGCGAGGGATATGAAATGACCTGCTCTAACCCCAAGGTTATCTTAAAAGAAATCGACGGTGTTAAGTGCGAGCCTATCGAGCGCGTAACTCTTGACGTTCCCAACGAATACGTTGGCGCAGTAATTGAGAAGCTTGGTCAAAGAAAGGGCGACCTTATTGAGATGACACCCTTTGGTGATAGAATGCGAATCGAGTATAGCATTCCTTCAAGATGTCTTTTCGGTTACCGCTCAGAGTTCCTTTCCGCAACACACGGTGAGGGTGTACTCAATACACTCTTTGACGGCTATCAGCCTTATCGTGGCGGAGTAATTATGAGATTTACAGGCGCGCTTATCGCATCCGAGGCAGGCGTTACAACAAGATACGGTCTTTATAACACCCAGGAGCGCGGTCAGCTCTTCGTTGGACCTCAGACCCCCGTATACGAGGGCATGATAGTCGGAGAGAACCCCAAGAATGACGATATAGCGGTTAACCCCTGTAAGGAAAAGCATTTGACTGCTATACGCTCCGCGGGCGCAGACGAAAAGCTGCTTTTGACACCTCCAAAGATCTTCAGTCTTGAGGAAGCGATAGAGTTCATTCAGGACGACGAGCTTATCGAGATCACACCCAAGTCAATAAGACTTCGTAAGAAGATCCTCAATACAGAGCTTCGTATGAAGGAAATGATGAAAGCAAGACGCGCTGCAGAGGCAGGCAAATAAAAGAAAAACAGGTCGCGGCTATGATAGCCGCGACCTGTTT